>JADFKK010000100.1 GCA_022564995.1 Planctomycetota bacterium
CCAGCCCCCAGCCCCCAGTCCCCAGTCCCCAGTCCCCAATCCCCAAGCCCCCAAGCCCCGGCCAAACACGCAATAGAAACCTCGGCCAGCCGCGATTCGTTTCTTAGATATCTTTCGCGAGCATTCTGGCACTCCGCCTTGTCGAATTAGGGGTCGGAGGGATAGAATTCCCCCATACCAATGCGCCCCATGTGCTGCCATGCCGAACTTCCGACAAAATTCCACGGTACGAAACTACCTCAGCCGCCGCGAGCAATGGCGAATCCTGCTGCTCGTGATGTCGCTGGGGCTGGTGATCGTGGCCATGGGCGAGGCCGCCAAGTCGTCCAATTGGGAGTGGCTGTGGGCCGGTGCTAAACAGAACGTCCCTCAAGACGAAACGCGGCAAGACCAGAAGGTCGACACCCGGCTGCCACCCGGCGAAGACCTCGAGCCGGGCGTCGTAAGAATCGCCGCCCCGCCGCCGGCGCTTCCCGAAGGAGCTAACGAGGCCGATTTCTTCCCCGGCGTCAACATCGAATTTCTGAAACAGGTCCGCGACAATGAGGTCGCCTATTACTCGCCCGACGAGGATAACCCGCAACGCAAGGCATGGTTCAATCTACTGGACATCTTGAACCGAACCGACGAGGCGGTGCTGCGCAAGGCATCTACCGGCAAGGCCACATTCGCCCAGCTTTACAAACAGCCGAATACTTATCGCGGAAAGTTGGTGACCGTCGAAGGGTATGTCAAATGGGCGGTCCCGCATGCGGCCACGAAGAACGACAAGGGGATCGAAGATATCTACGAACTGTGGGTGAGCGTCGACCGCGAGGCGACCGTGGTTCAATGCCTGCAATTGCCCGAGGGGTTTCCTATCGGCAACGACGTGCTTGCCAAAGTTGAAATCACCGGTTTTTTCTACAAGAAGTATGCTTATCGGCCGCACCATGCGGGCGAAGAGGCGCGCCCCGATTTGAAGGTGGCGCCGGTCTTGTTGGCAAAAACCGTTAAGTGGATTCCTATGGAACCAGCCGCCGAGGCCAACGGTCCGTCGACCGAAGCGATATGGGCCGCGGTCGCCGGGGCATTGGCGATCGCGCTGGTGTTTACGTGGTGGGTTTTTTCGCGCCATCGCCGCTGGGGCGCCGTTCAACTCGACCGCAAAGGAGCGGCCGCGCTCGACCACCTGGAAAACGTGGAAATGACCGGCGACGTTGTCGTGTCGATTGAAGCGGCGATGCAACAGCAGGACGAGACGCCCCGGTGATGCTTCGTGCATGAGGGTTAAAGATGTTCAACAAAAATTCCGGTCTTGCCGCAATTCTCGAAGTGGTCATGCTCGTGCTTGTCACCCTGGCGATCGTCGTCGCCGCGGCCTACGCACGCGGCGCGACGCCCCAGTTCGATGAGATCATCGCCCGCCAGTACGACGGCTCTCGGCAGCGGCTACGCGCGCTGGGGATGGACGACAGCCATTTTGAAAACTTGGTCAACGGCCGGCCGATTGTTACTGACGAGCACGAAACACTGCTCCGGGGTTTGGATCGGCTCAGTAAAATCAGCCGCCGAAACCTTGAAAAGTGGACCCGCAAAGACGTGTCGTGGGCCACTGTGATCGCCGGCGATCTAGCCGCAGCTAAAAAACTTGCCGACCGAAAATATCAAGGGCAGATATTTCCGGTGGTCGGGCGGGTGACGCGGGTGGAACTCCGCCGTGCGCTGCCCGATCAGGTGCCATTCTTCGTCAACGACCGGTATTTTCGCTGCGAAGTGACTCAAAACGACGGCCAGCCCCCCGTGGTTGTGTACACGCTGAGAATTCCCAAGGATTGGCGGCGCGGTCGATCTTCAGAAAAAGGGAGCCGCTGGGCGCTCGATACGCCGGTTCGATTCGCCGGGGTATTTCTGAAATTGGGACCGCCCGAGCCGAAACAGAATGTGATCGTAATGACCCGTCACATCGCTTGGCATCCGGATCGGGCTGACCCGGCCCTGGGCGTCACGGCGCAGCACGTGCTCCTGGCCGGCATGGGAATGGACATTGGGCTGTTCGACAGCGTAAGAAACAGCAAGAAAATCTCCGGGAAAGAGTACGAGTGTTTCTATCAGCTTCTGGCCCTGATGGGGCGGCTCGACCCAGATCGAATCGAACAAGCGGCGGACCGTGAATTGCGGCGTTTGCAAACCGCGTGGCCGAAAATGGCCGATGATTTCCAGCGGCAAAGCGAGGCGGCCGACGATCCCAAGAAACGAAAATTACTTAAGGATAAAGCCGACGCCGCCCGCTTGGCGGCGCGGGATGCCAAAGAGGGCCACTTCTCGGTCTACCCGCTGTTCAATCTCGCCAACGAGCATCAATGCCAGCTGGTGACGTTGGAAGGCATCGCTCGGCGAGTTTTCAAAGTGCAGGCGGACGATCCGATTGGCCGACCCGAGGTGAAGAAGGATTTTGTGGCCCGCTTCGGCCTCGACCATTACTATCAGGTCCACATGTTCCCGGACGACTCGCAGAACAATTTGGTGGTGTTTAACATTTGCGAGATTCCTCCGGACTTGCCCCTCGGTGATAACCTGAGGGAGCACATCAAGATCAGCGGATTTTTCTACAAGACGTGGCCGTATCGAAACCGTGCGGAATCGTCCGTCGATAATCGGCGCACCGCCCCGCTGTTGATCGGCCGCCGGCTGCATTGGAGTCCAAAACGGGAGAGTTCGATGTACTTCGACAACTTCCGCATGCAGGCGCTCATCGTGGTGGGCCTGTTCCTGCTGGCTTTGATCGGTCTGTGCGTGGCGCTGTGGATTTGGCGCCGTGGCGACCGACGATTCGACGAAATCGCCAGGGCCAAAAACTATTCCATCCCGCCCGGCCAATCGCTCAACAACATGGGCATCGAAGCCGACGACGGCCCAGATTTCAGCGGGTTAAAATAAGAACCACAAAGCCGCGACCGTTGGTCGCGCCGGCCGTTAGCGGTCGAACGAATCCGGAATCTGCGGTTGCAAATCTGAAATCTGAAATCCCAAATCTGAAATCCCTTCAATACCCATACCCATAATTCACCAGCACGGGTACGAATCCTCGGCCGGGGACGAAGACGTAGTTTTGCGCGGGCAGAATGTAGGCCGGGCGATAGTAGCCGCCGTTTCTGTAGCCGCTGTATCGGTAGTTTCCGCGATACGTCGCGCCGTGGTGATGAGTGTGCTGATTCGAACCACCTAAGGAAAATCGCCCCCCGTTGCTGGCGGTGCCCCCTAACGGAAAACGCCGCCCGTTGCTAGCTGTGCCCCCCAGCGGAAATCTGCGCCCGTGGCTTTGCGACGTGCTGCGGACCGATGGCTGCCGATTGGCGAAGTGGTCACGTAACAATTGGGCCCGCAATTGGGCTTGCCGCTGTGCGTTCTGCTCGGCCGTCTGTCGTCGGCGATCCGCTGCGCGGCCGATGCTGGTGGTGGCGAAGATCGCCAAGACAAGACCGGCGGCGATGGGAGCAAGGCGTGACATGTTGGATTTCCTTTCCGGCGGGGAGATTTCGGGGAGTCGACCAGTTCTTGGCGGCGTCTATTACCGCACTTGGTGTGCCAGGAATTATTGATTATCCATAAGCCATTGATATGACTCGGATTACGTGTTATGATCAAGCCGCCTGTTTCGTCGAACGTGTCGTCGATTCGATGTCAAGTGCGGTCAAATCGAATACTGCTTCCTCAACACTTCAGCCAAGGGAGTAGCCGAATTCACAAAAATTCGGAAGTCGCCCAGTTGAACGCGAGACCGGCGGAATTCTTGCGAATTCCGCCTCTGATTGCCAAATTCGCGATACGATGAGGCCAGACAACCCGAGTTCCCTCAAAAAACCGACCCGCGGATGGCTGAAAAGAAATCGACCACGCCCTCCCACAAGGTGCTCCCTGACCAGACGCCACCGAACGCCTATGGGTTTTGGGCCCCGCGCTGTTGGCACGGAATGCTGTTTTCCGACTGGATACGGCTGTTGGTCCGCGGCCGCTTCGCTATTCGCCCGGCCGCCTGGGGGTTGACCTTCGCGGTTTCTTGCGTGACGGTCTTTAACTCCGTGATGCGGCTGCTTCAAGAATTGTTCTACGGTCGTCGACTCGATCAAACTGAAATCAAGCAAGCGCCGGTTTTCATCATCGGCCACTGGCGTTCCGGCACCACGATGTTGCACGAGATGTTCGTCCAGGACGAGCGGTTCTCGTATCCCGATACCTATCAGTGTTTCTTGCCGAATCATTTCGTGCTGACGCGCCCTTTTCTGGCAGGTCTGGTGAATGCTCTTCTGCCCTCGCAGCGTCCGATGGACAACATGCCGATGGGCAATCGCCGCCCGCAGGAAGACGAATTCGCCCTGATGTGTTTAGGTCAGTTGTCGCCTTATCTGTCGCTGGCGTTTCCCCGCCGCCCCTGGCAGGGCGTTGAGTCGCTCGATTGCGAGGCCATGGATGCCCAAGACCTGCAGCGCTGGAAACAGGCGCTGCTGTGGTTCATGAAGCGCGTTACCTACTGTAATCCTAAGCGATTGGTGCTTAAATCGCCGCCACATACGGGCCGGATCAAGGCGCTTCTGGAAATGTTTCCCGACGCCCGCTTCGTCCACATCGTCCGCGACCCCTTCGTCGTCTACGCTTCGAGCATGAGGCTCTGGCGGTCGCTGTCGCGCGTGCAATCGCTGCAACTGGCCAGTGACGAACGCTGGGAGGAGTTTGTCTTCGATTGCTTCGAGCGGATGTACGGAGCCTTCGAGCGTCAGCAGCCGGCGGTCGACTCCTCTCAGTTTTTCGAGGTGCGTTACGAAGACCTCGTCTCCGATCCGCTCGGCCAAATGCGCGCCATCTACGAACACCTCGACCTGGGCGATTTCGAGCCAGCCCGACCGCGGCTGGAAAAATATCTCGCCGGCGTCGCCGACTATCAGCCGAATAGCTACGACCTCCCGCCCGAACTGCGCGCGCGAATCGTACAACGCTGGGGACGGTTCATCGAGAAGTACGGTTATAGCACTTGACTTGCCATTTGGCATAATCTATAATGCCATATGGCATCGCTTCTGTCCCGTGACGAGGTGTCTCATGGAAAACATGGTTCGAGTTAAGAACTACCTCGGCGGCGCCAAGATCATCGGCTCGCCAAAGACGGAATTGGATTTTGTTCCGATCATCCGCAGGGGGTTTCCCTTTTCGGCCTTCACCTCGCTGCGCGAACGCACGCAACTGAGCGAAGAGGAACTCTGTCGATCGCTGCGCATCGCCAAGCGCACCGCGGCCCGCCGCAAGCAGGACCATGCCCGCTTGAAGCCGGCCGAATCGGAACTGCTGCTGCGGCTCGCCCGCGTGCTGGCCGCTGCCGTCGAGACGCTTGGGTCGGAAGACAAAGCGCGGGCCTGGTTGCGGGCCCCGAATCGCGCGCTCGGGGGCCCGATGCCCATCGACCTGCTCGACACGGGCCTCGGTTTTGAAGAAGTGATGGACGTGCTCGCCCGCGTCGAATACGGAGTCTATAGCTGATGCAAGTGTGGCGCATTTGCCGGAAGAAGCACGCCGCGGCTGCGTTGGACGGAGTCGGCGCCGAGAAAGTCGGTGGTCGTTGGAACCACAAAGGTCACCGCATGGTGTACACGTCGTCGACGTTGTCTTTGGCATCGCTGGAACTGTTCGTACATTTAGAGCCGAATTCCATGCCGGACGATCTGGTGAGCGTCTGTGCGAATATTCCCGACGGTGCCTCGGTCGAAGAAATAACGACCGCCGACTTGCCGAGAGGCTGGCGTTCCTATCCAGCGCCGACGACGCTCCAGGACATCGGCACCGCGTGGCTCCGCGAGCAACGATCGTTCGCTCTGGTCATCCCGTCCGCCGTCAATCCCGAAGAAGCCAACATCTTGCTCAACCCGGCCCACCCCGACGCCGCATCGGTCGTAAAGGCCCGATCGAAGCCGTTTCAGTTCGATCCGCAGATGCGGAAGTAGACGTGGCACCGGCGTCCCGCCGGTGAAACACCGGTGAAACACAGGCGAGACGCCTGTGCCACGGACTTACCGGCGCCACATCATCTAGCCGAAATCGCCTCCGCGCTTTATCATGGTCGGTTTGAATATGTCGTCCGGAGGGCGGCCGAACCGTAGGTTATGCTTTAGCATAACATCGCGCGACTGCCGCCGCTTTTAATTGTTATGCTAAAGCATAACCTACGCACCAACACCACCATGAAAACCGACGAAATTCGCGAAAAGTATCTGGCCTTCTTCGAGACGAAGGGGCACACGCGCTGTGGGAGCGATGTGCTGGTGCCGACTTGGGATCCTTCGGTGCTCTTTACGCCGGCCGGGATGAACCAGTTTAAGGATCACTTTCTCGGCAAGGTGAAGCTCGATTTCACCCGGGCGACGACTTGCCAAAAGTGCTTGCGGACGGGCGACATCGACAACGTGGGCCGCACGGCTTATCACCACACGTTTTTCGAGATGCTGGGCAATTTCAGCTTCGGCGATTATTTCAAACGCGACGCGATCCATTGGGCCTGGGAGTTTCTCACCGACAAGAAGTGGCTCGGCATCGACCCGGCCCGGCTCAGCGTGACGGTGTATCTCAACGACCATGAGGCGGCCGATATTTGGACCGGCGAAATCAAGCTGCCGGCCAGCCGCCTGCAGCGATTGGAAGAGGACGAAAACTTTTGGCCGGCCAGCGCGCCGAGCCAAGGGCCCGACGGGGTTTGTGGCCCCTGCAGCGAGATCTTTTATCACGGCGACGACGGCGGCGAGGTCGAAATCTGGAACCTGGTGTTCACGCAATTCAACCGTGTGGGCGATCCGCCGGATAATCTGCGTCCGCTGCCGAGCAAGAACATCGACACCGGCATGGGCCTGGAACGCACCGCGGCCGTGCTGCAAGGCGTCAACACGAATTATCACATCGACATCCTGCGGCCGATCGTCGAGGCGGCCGGCGAGATTTGTTCGACGAAGTACGACCCGGGTAGCGAAACAGGCCGGCGGCTACGGCGGATCGCCGATCATGTGCGGGCCTGTACGATGTCGATCCACGAGAACGTCTACCCCGGGCCGAACAAGGAGAAGTATGTCATCAAGAGGCTGCTGCGGCGGGCCGTGCTCGACGGGCATCAACTTGGATTGCACGAGCCGTTCTTGTACAAGCTGGTCGAGTCAGTCGTCGAGATGATGAAGCCGGCCTATCCCGAATTGACCGAAACGACGGCCCGCGTGGCCGACGTGATCCGCAAGGAAGAGGAAAACTTTTTCGGCACGATCGACGCCGGGCTGGCGCGGATCGAGAAGATTTTCGAGACGATGCGCGGCGGCGGACGCTCGACCGTCAAGGGAGCCGAGGCGGCCGATTTGTATCAGACTTACGGCGTTCCGCCGGAGCTGTTCGAGGCGATGGCCGCCGAGAACAATCTGGCCTTCGACTGGGGCGGATTCCGCCGGGCCATGGACGAGCACGGCGAAGCATCCGGAAAGCTGACGCACACCGTGATGGGCGGCAGCGGTCCGATCGACGCCATCAAAAAGGTGCTGCACGAAACGGAATTTTTGGGTTACGAAACCACCGAAGCGACGGCCGAATTAAAGTTCATCGTCGCGCAAAACCAACTCTGCGATCACCTGCAGGAGGTCGCCCGCGCCAGCGCCGTGACCGTCGTGCTCGATCGTTCGCCCTTTTATGGTGAATCGGGCGGGCAAGTCGGCGACCATGGCGAGATTACCGGCGAGGGGTTCCGCTTCCAAGTGACCGACACACAGAAGGACGGGAACTTGCTGCTGCACTGCGGGCATTTGGTCGAGGGCGAGATGACGCCGGGCACGAAAGTCACCGCGACGGTCGACGTCGAACGCCGTGATGCGATTCGACGAGCCCATTCGGCGACGCATATTCTGCATTACGCCTTGCAAAAACACCTCGGCAAACACGCCCAACAACAGGGATCGAAAGTGGACGAGGATTGGCTGCGATTCGACTTCACTAACCCGTCGGCCGTCACGAAAGAAGAGCTGGCGGCAATTCAGGCGGACGTGGCGCAGCGCGTCGCGGCCACCGAACCGGTTAAGTGGGAGACGCTACCGCTGCCCGCTGCCCGCGCGGCCGGGGCGATGATGCTGTTTGGCGAGAAATATCCCGACCCGGTGCGGATGGTCTCGATGGGCCAGTTCAGCCGCGAGCTATGTGGCGGGACGCATCTCGATAACACGGCCGACGTCGGCGATTTCGAGATCATCGGCGAAGAGAGCGTCGCAGCCGGCACCCGGCGAATCACCGCGTTGACCGGCACACGGGCCAAGGAGCATTACGAAAACACGCGGGCGGCGCTCTGCGCCGCAGCCGAGACGCTGGGCGTCGGGCTGCTCGACGTGCCGGGGCGGGTCGATGAAATGATCGGTCGAATTCGTGGGTTGAAAAAACAGATTAGCGGTGGCACGATCGCGGATGGAATGCCCGTGTTGGTGAAGATTGAATTCGACGAGACACCTGCTGCCGAGATTCATCGGGCGTTGGTGACAGCGGCTCGTCAGCTCAACGTCTCGCCATTTGACGTGCCCACTCGCGTTGAAGCGATGGTCAAAGAAGTCGCATCGTTGGAAGACCAGGCCGCCTCTGGCCCGGACCTGGATTCGCTGTCGGCCGAAAACCTGATCGAAGCGGCCGAAGACATCGACGGCGTAAGCGTGATCGTTGCCGAGACGCCGGGGGCGAATCCCAATCTGATGCGGCAGCTTATCGACCAGATTCGCAAGAAAGTATCGCCCTCGGCCGTGCTCTTGGCCACCGTCGCCGGCGAGAAGAAAGTCGTGCTGGTCGCCGGCCTAACGCGCGATCTGGTCGAACGCGGCGCCAGCGCCGGCCAATGGGTCGGAGCCGCCGCCAAAGCAGTCGGCGGCGGCGGCGGCGGCCGCCCCGACATGGCCCAAGCCGGCGGCAAGCAGCCCGAGAAGCTGCCCGAGGCGCTGGCGGCGGCGCTGGCGAGCATTCGCGAGATGCTGGCGGGTTGAAACGTCGGGCCAATCACACTTTTTCCGCCCGCTACTTTCGCGGGCCCGCGGAATTCGGCATAATGCTGGCCGATTGATAACATTCCTTCCAGACGCCCGGGAGCTCTTGGCATGACACGCACCAATTCACTCATATCGATTCTCGCCGCCTCGATGGTCGCTGCCGTCTCTGGCTGCGGCGACGGCAATTCGACCAAGGGAAACGGCAAAATGAGCATTACAGTTTCTCAGTACGGCAAGACCGCGGACGGAACTGCCGTCGAGCAGTACACGCTGACGAACAAAAACGGCCTGATCGTCACGCTGATTACCTACGGGGGCCACATCACCAGCGTGCAGACGCCCGACCGCGACGGAAAGCTGGCCAACATCACGCAGGGTTTCGACGATTTGGCCGGCTACATGGACTGGACGCGTAACCAGCACTTCGGCGGCACGATCGGACGTTTCGGTAATCGCATCGCCAAGGGTAAGTTCACGCTCGACGGCGAGACCTATCAATTGGCGACGAACAACGACCCGCACCACTTGCACGGCGGCGACGTCGGCTTCGACCAGGTCGTCTGGAAGGCCGAAAAGGTCGAGGAAGAGGGCAGCGTCGGCGTCAAGTTCACTTATGTTAGTGTTGACGGAGAGGAGAATTATCCCGGCACGCTCACCTGCTCGGTCATCTACTCGCTCAACAACGACGACGAACTCAAAATGGACTACACCGCCACGGTCGAGGGCAAATCGACGGTGCTGAACCTGACCAACCACGCCTACTGGAATCTGGCGGGCGAAGGCTCGGGCAAGATTCTCGACCACGAGCTGCTGCTCAACTGCGATCAATATCTGGCCGTCGACGCCGATCTCATTCCGACCGGGAAGTTGGTCGACGTGAAGGACGACGCCTTGATGGACTTCACCACGGCGAAGAAAATCGGCAAGGACTTTACCGCGGTTAAGAAAGGCGAGGAACACGGCGGCTACGATCACTGTTACGTGGTCAACGGAAAGGCCGGGGAGCTGCGGCTGGCTGCCCGGGTGAGCGATCCTTCCAGCGGCCGGGTGATGGAAATTCACACCGACCAGCCCGGCATTCAGTTTTACTCCGGCAATTTTCTCCACGGCCAGAAAGGCATCGGCGGCAAGGCGTATCCCGCGCAAGGCGCCTTCTGCCTGGAGACCCAGCACTATCCCGATTCGCCCAACCAGCCGAGTTTCCCCACGACCACACTCAAACCGGGCGAAACCTACCGGCACACGACGGTGCATAAGTTCTCGGTGGCGAAGTGACGGTGGCAAAGTAACGGGGCCGGGGATGAGGCCCGGGGATGACGATTCCGGCGGCAAACGCTGCCGGGCGTCTTACGTTGACAGGGGCTTCGGTTCGGCTCACAATAAGTATCGTTCGAGAAATAAGTGTCGAATTCCTGCATGGCGAGCCCCGAGCGTTAGCTCGGGGGTAATACGACCGCACGCGAAGAGCTTGACGCCCAACGAGGAATCACCGGCGGCCTAACGGCCTCCGCTCGCCGGGCGTCGATTCGTGAGACACTTATTTCTCGAACGATGCTAAGCAGTACCTGCTAGCATGGGTGAGGATTAGAATAGCCCCCGGTGTGTTGTTTTCAGCGATTGCGGCGCGCCGAATTCCTCGAGTGTAAGTTCATGTCGATCACACACCAATGTACCGCCTGCCGACATACGTTTCACGTTCCCGATGAGCAGGGCGGCAAGCTGCTGAAGTGTCCGGCCTGCCAGGAGCCGAACCGAGTGCGTGCGGCCGGCAGCCCGTCGGCCGCCGGCGGCGATCGTTTGAAGCGGGCGGCGCCGCTGCGACGAGCCGAATCGTTAGACGCTCCGCAGCCCCAGGCCCGCGCGGAGGTTCCAACCGGCACACCGGTCGCGAAGCCTGCGCGGGCCGCAGCGCCGATGGCCGCTGCTGCCCCGGTCGTCTCGCCGGCTGCCGCGCCCGCGGCGAAACCAGACGTCGGATTTGTGGCGGTCAGCACCGATCCGCAACGAGGCCCGTCAAAAGGCACCGAAGCACGCGGCTCTCGTCGTCGCGGGCCGCGCAAATCGAAAGTGCCCGTCTGGCTGTGGATCGTCATCGGCGTCATGGGAATGGGTGCCGTGGGCGGCGCAGTGGCGATGGCGGTGCTGCCCTCAAAGGACGAGGTCGCGGAGAAAACCGACAAAAACTCCGACGATAAGAAATCGAATGACAAGAAGACCAGCGACAAGGATGATTCGCCGACTCCTCCGCCGAAGCCAAAGCCGCAACCGAAGCTGGAGCCGATCGGCGACGTTTTGAGACGCTGTATTAAATCGACGGTCATCATCCATATCCGCACGAGAGGTGGAGGCGGCAGCGGCACCGGGTTTATCATCGATAAGAAAAAGCGTTGGGTCGCGACCAATCACCATGTGATCGAACATGCGCTGGCCGCGGAAGCCGAATTTGAACACGGCGCGTCATTTCCCATCGCGGGCATCGTTATCGCCGATCGCCATTACGATCTGGCGATTATCGAAATGGCCGATTTGCCCGTGACGGTCAACGCGTTGAAAATCACTTCCAGCAAGAAGCCCGATATCCCTGACGAGGTCTACGCGATTGGCGCGCCGTCCGGTTATTTTTCGACCGAAAAAGGAAACATAACTCGGATTCTCGAAACGGCGGATATGCAAGCGAAACTCAGGCAGGAAGTCCGCCAACGTTTTCAGAATGAAGGCAGTGTCCACTGGGTTCAACACTCGGCGTCGATCTCCAAGGGCAATAGCGGCGGCCCTCTGGTCAACATCCGCGGCGAGGTGATCGGCATCAATACACTCGTCATCGACCTGTCTAAGCTGGCAACCATCAAACTGGCCGTCGACGTGCGACACCTGCGGAAACTGATGGAGTCGGCGCCGGATACCGTCACTCCGTTTTCTGAGTGGCAAGCGAAACGGGCTCAGGCCGCGGGAAAAAAGAGCGGAGATCAATCGAAGGTCGAGCCGCGTTCCAAGCCCAATCCGCGTCCCAGGCCCAATCCGCAGCCCCAGCCCGATCTCGGCCGCTTTCAGGTTTCGTCGCAGAAAATACGCCAAATTGCCGAGGCGAATGCGGCCCAAAACTGGTCACCCGAGTCGGCGGAGCAATATAAAGAGCTTCAGAATCTGGCCAAGATGATCACGGCCGTGCAGCTAAAGAAAATCCCCGCGCAGGCCCGCCCCATCCTCGAACCGGTGTCGCAAGAGGTGCTCACCCAGCTAAGTGAGTTCGCTTTTGTGGCCAGCGATGAGCAGATCAACGCGGTCAATCAGTTCGCGACCGCGGGGATCAACGGGCCTGGCGTCGGCGCGTTTTTCTACGCCAAGGTCGTGCATCAACATCCGGAGAAGCTGGCCGGCCGACCGGTCGTGGTTCTCCAGATGATTGGCGTCGACCAGTTTGTGATCGTCCCGGTGACCAAGAGATACCAGCGTGTCCGTCTCAATTCGCGTTGGCTGGTCCTTGGCGTTCGCACCACGGCGAACATGACCATCGGCATTGGCGGCAAGCAGCGAGACACCTACCTCGTCGAAACGCAGCAGTTGCTCCAAGTCAAGAAAAAGTAGACTGGACACCGCCCGGTCGAGGCAAGCACGAAATCCTCAGCACGAAATACGAAACAAATTCAAAACCCGAAATTCAACAGCTCGCAGCGAAGTTCCTTGCCAGCTTGGGCATTCGGTCATTTTAGCATTCGGATTTGTTTAGGATTTCGTGCTTCGGATTTCGGATTTCTGTGCTCTTGCTGGGCACTGCCCGCCCTACGAATGCTAGCACGCCTACGGTGGCTTAGGAACCTTAGGTATCTTGGCATTTTCATTGCCGCGAATCCGGCTTGACACTCTGGCGGATATCGCCACAATTCGCGGTCAGTTCCACAAGGCAACAGACCCGGCAGGATGCCGCGTTGACTTTGTGGATTTTCCACAATTTGTCGCTCCCTGGCATGGAGGCCGAACGTCGTGCGACAGACGCTGCATCGCGATTGCGGTATCAGCCTGCAAGAAGTCTTGCCGCAGGCTCGCCAACACGGTGATCGACCGGTTCGTTTTACGTCGTGCTGCACCGATTCTCGACTGTGCAAGCCGGGCGATCTGTTCGTGGCGCTCGTCGGCGGCACTCACGACGGGCACGACTTTGTACAACAGGCCATCGCCGCCGGGGCCTCGGCTGTGCTGGCCGAACGTCTGCTGCCCGTTACGGGCGTGAGCGTCTATGTCGTTCGCAATACGCACACGGCGCACGGCCGGATATGCCAGGCGCTGGCCGGAAATCCCAGCCGACGGCTCAAAGTGATCGGCGTAACCGGCACGAACGGCAAGACGACGACCTCGTGTCTGATCGCCGCGGTGTTGGAAGCGGCCGGCCACCGCACGGGCATCCTCGGCACGCTGGGCTATTGCGATTCGATCGAAACGGTGCCCGCGCCGCTGACCACGCCCACCGCGCCGATGTTGGCCGACTGGCTGGCCCGTATTGAGGCGAATCACTGCTCGCACGCGGTGATGGAAGTCTCCAGCCACGCGCTCTGTCAGGGTCGTGTGGCGGGGGTCGAGTATGACGCGGTTTGTGTGACCAACGTGCGCCGCGACCACTTGGACTTTCATCAATCGGTGCAAAACTACCGCGATGCCAAGGCCCGGCTGTTGAAGCAGCTTACGCCGCAGGGCCTGTGCGTGCTCAATGTCGACGACCCGGTCAGCGCCGGTTGGCTCACGCGGATCGACGGGCCCGTGTTGACGGTTGCCATGGACAAACCAGCGGAGGTTACTGCTACGCTGATCGAACAATTCGCCAGCGAGCAAACATTTCTGCTCACGGCCGGAGCCGATACGGTGCCGGTGCGGACGCGCATCATCGGTCGACATCACGTTTATAATTGCCTGGTCGCCGCGGCGCTGGGGCTCGGCTACGGCATCGATCTGCCGACGGTCATCCGCGGGTTGGAATCGGTCGAGCAGGTGCCCGGTCGGTTGGAGCGAGTCGCATGTGGTCAGCCGTTTAGTGTGTTCGTCGATTACGCCCACACGGCCGACGCCTTGGCCGGCACGCTCGCGGCGCTGCGTCAAGTGACCGCAGGGCGATTGATCTGCCTGTTCGGCGCCGGCGGTAATCGCGATCGACAGAAGCGGCCCGAGATGGCCCGCGCCGCCGAAGCCCTCGCCGACCTGACCATCGTGACCAGCGATAACCCACGCTGCGAAGATTCCCGCGCGATTATCAACGACATTGTTCGCGGCTTCGAGCAGCCCGAAACGGTCGAGGTGATCTCGGATCGGGCCGAGGCAATTCAATTCGCGCTATCGACGGCTCGCGAGGGTGACTGCGTGTTGATCGCCGGCAAGGGGCACGAAGATTATCAAGAAATCGGCGGCGTGCGGCACCACTTCGACGACCGGGAAGTGGCCCGACATTGGTTGCATGAGATGGCCGACAGCGACGAATTTATGACGACGGCGAGCCGCGGGCGTTAGCCCGGGGGTGATACACCTGGAGGTGCAAGGCGTCAATGTGAAGGACGAATTACCAGCGGCCTGACGGCCGCCGCTCGCCGCCCGCCGAGAGCGGTCGAGTGAATGACCCGTTACAATTTCCAGAACGATTGATACTTCTATCGTGATCGAACTTTCACTAAAACAACTGCACGAAACCGTCGGTGGCCGCTTGCGGCAAGACGCGGTGGCGGCGCCCGAGGGTGTTTCCTTGCGCCGCGTATGCAGCGATAGCCGACAGATCTGCCCGGGCGACGTATTCTGGGGATTGGTCGGACCGCATCACGATGGGGCTGATTTCGCCGACGAAGCGTTGCGGCGCGGGGCGATCGGGGTGATTGTCCAACAGCGCGACGTCGAACCGCGATCGGGCCGATTTTCTTTGAGCGTCGACGACACGACCGAGGCGCTGTGGAGTCTTGCCCGCTGGAGTCGCAGCCGATTCCGCGGTCGGCTGATCGCATTGGCGGGCAGTGTGGGCAAGACCACGACGCGAGAAATGATTCACACGGTGCTGGGCAGCACACTGCGCGGCACGGCTAGCCCAGAAAACTTTAATAACCACGTCGGCGTTCCGCTGAGCCTGCTGGGTATCGACGACGCGGACGATCAATACGCGGTCATCGAATTGGGGGCCAACGCGCCGGGTGAGATCGCGGCGCTGGCCGATCTGGCCCGGCCAGAGATCGGCGTGGTGACTCACTTGGGCGACGCCCACCTGGAAGGATTCAAAAACCTCGAAACAATCGGTCGGGCGAAGGCAGAACTTCTGGCCGCACTTCCGGCCGACGGCCTGGCGGTGCTCAATGGCGACGACGCGATGCTGCGACGCGTGGCGGCCCAATGCACCTCAGCAATCCGTTGGGTTGGTCGCGACCGCCAGAGCGATCTGGTTGCCACGAACGTTCGCTGCCGAGAGGGTTGGCTGAGCTTCACCGCCGCGGGCAGTCAATTTCGGCTGCCGGTGTGGGGCCGACATCAACTCACCGCGGCGCTGCTGGCAATCGAAGTTGGACGACAAATGGGCATCTCGCTGCCGCAAATCGCCGAGGCGCTGGAAGGTTTCCGCCCGCCGCCGATGCGCTGCGAGGTGATCCGCGAGGGAAATCTCACGATCGTCAACGACACCTACAATTCGAGCCCGATGGCCATGCGAGCGGCCCTGGAACTGCTGCGAGACATTCACGCCGACGGCGGCCGGATCGTCGTTTGCGGAGACATGGCCGAACAAGGAGAACGGTCGGAACAGACCCATCGAGAAATTGGCGCCGAAACGGTCACGCGCTGCGGCGCCGACTGGTTGATCGCTTGCGGAGAGCACGCCGAGCAAGTCAAAGCGGGCGCGATCGCCGCCGGAATGCCCACCGGTCGAGCGGTGGCCTGCCGGTTTGCGGAAGAAACGCTGCCTCAATTAGAACACGCAATTACGCCGGGCGCGGTGGTGTTGGTTAAGGGTGCCCGGCGATTGAAGATGGAAAGTATTGTCAAGGCGCTGCGTACTGAGTGGCCGGAGGCAAGAAGTCGCGCGGCTTAGAACTACGCCGCAAGGTTACCGGAGTTTTACGAGGAGTCGAGGCGTGCTAGCATTAGCAGGCTTCCTGGACGCAGGGGACTGGGGACTGGGGATTGGGGATTGGGGACTGGGGATTGGGGACTGGGGATTGGGGACTGGGGATTGGGGACTGGGGATTGGGGATTGGGGATTGGGGATTGGGGATTGGGGACTGGGAAACACAGAAACCAGAATTTTCCAGCCCCCAGCCCCCAGCCCCCAAACATAACCGAACGCTGCGGCTTAGGAGAACATTGAACCATTTGAAAGCTCTGTCGTTCGCGTTGAGTTTGCGGGAATTCGACGCGACCCTCCCCTGGGTTGGAGCAGTAGGCCCCTCGGGAATCGATTACTGGGTCAATCGTTCCCATTGGGTGCTTCGCGACGGAGCTTAGACTGACCACCGGGGTGGCCATGTGCCGCCCCGGTGTGTCAGGGATCAGAGCGAGCAGGGGAAGGCCGACGGGCCGACCCCTGTTTGTTTTTTGGGGACGAACATGCGGTGAGTCTTAGCCTGGACTATTCATCAGCCGCGGGGCGTTAGCCCCCGGTTCTTGCGGTGTTCGGTAACAACCGGGGGCTAGTACTCTGCGGCTGATTGGCAGACTGCTTTTGGTGTCATCGACGCAACGCGAAAACCAGAAACGAGTTAGCAAGAATACCACGACGCTCATGAATAATCCGGGTTAGCGCTGAAGATCATGCCGGAAAAAGTTGGGAAGATTCGCGAGATCGGAAATCCTAAGCACGAAATCCTAAACAAATCCTAAGCACGAAATCCTAAACAAATTCAAAGCACAAATGTCAAGAAACGCTCGAATGGCAAACGTTTTTGACATTTGATATTCGTACTTTTGATTTGTTTAGGATTTCGGATTTCGGATTTGAATCGCCAGACACCCTTTGATCGCCCATGTTGCTTTGGCTCCTCACCCAATTGCCCGACGCTCCCCTGTGGTTGACAAAAATCACCCCGCGGGCCGCGCTGGCTGTGCTGGCCGGGTTTTTGTTGGCGGTATTGTTGGGATCGCGTTGGATTGGCTGGTTGCGCCGGCGTTTTCGCGAACCCATCGTGAGCGATTCGCCGACGGTTGAGCGGCTGCATCGCGATAAACAGTCGACGCCGACTATGGGCGGTTTGTTCATTGTCGGCAGCCTCGTCGCGGGCGTCGTGGCGCTGGCCGATTTGAGCAGCCCTTACGTTCATGCGGCGTTAATCGGCGTCGTTTTGCTGGCTGTCGTGGGCGCCGTCGATGATCTGAAAAAACTTCGCAGCGGAAAGCGGGGCCTTGCGCCGCGAACCAAGCTGATCGCGCAAACCGTGGTGGCAAGCATCGTGGCCGGCTACATCTATAGTGCCCACCGCGACGTGCCCGGCGCGCTACAGTTTGCGATTCCGCTCACCGGCACGTCCTGGTCGCTCGGTTGGCTGTTTGTGCCTTGGGCCGTGTTGGTCATCGTCGGGTCGTCCAACGCGGTGAATCTGGCCGACGGGCTGGACGGGCTGGCGGGCGGATGTCTGATCTTTGCCGCCGCCGCCGTCGCCGCGCTGGCCTATGCCGGGGGACACGCCCAGTGGGCCGAGTATCTCGGTGTGCCGCACATCCCCGGCTGCGGAGAAATGTTCGTCGTCGCCAGTTGCATGATCGGCGGCGTGCTCGGTTTCTTGTGGTTCAATTGCCATCCGGCCCAAGTCTTCATGGGCGACACCGGCTCGTTGCCGCTGGGCGGATTGCTGGGAATCTTGGCGCTCGTGGCGCGTCAGGAATTACTGCTGGTCGTCATCGGCGGCGTGTTCGTGGCCGAGGCGTTAAGCGTGATCGTGCAAGTCGGCTGGTATAAATGGAAACGTCGCCGCCTGCTGCTGTGTGCGCCGCTGCACCATCATTTTCAATTCAAAGGCATCGCCGAAAACAAAATCGTCGTGCGGTTTTGGATCGCCTCGGCCTTGTGCGCCCTGCTGGGCGTGGCATCGGTCAAATTGACGGGAGCGCCGGACGATGCGCCGCCTCACGAAACCCGGCGAGCTCCGAGCGTTAGCTTTGAAGTTGCGCAAACCAGCCGCGGAGCGGCGGCATCAAATAGCCTGGGGCGCGAGCCCCAGGAAATCGTAATCGAAACGATTCTTGAAGCCCCGAAGGGGCAACACAGGGAGACACCTCGCTACATGTCGCCCCTCCGGGGCTTTCCGTTCCATAATCGACTATTCCTGGGGCTTGCGCCCCAGGCTATTTGCTGTCGTCCCTCCGGGACTAAACAAAACGTAATTTCAGAAGGCATAAGCTCGCGGGTAATGTGGTGGCACGCATTGAGATTGAAACCAAAAGACGAACTACCGACGGCCTCACGGCCGCCGCTCGCCGACAGAAAGTAGACCCGGCGGCCTGCCACTCTACGGATAAATCATGACCAACACTCCCCCTCATTTCGTCTTCGCTGGCGGTGGAACCGGCGGACATTTGTTTCCGGGGTTGGCGGTTGCGCGACGGTTACGACTCAGCGACGCCGCGGCAACGATCAGCTTTGCCGGCTCCGGAAAGCTCTTTGAACGGCGGCTTGTCGAGGCGGCCGGGTTTCGATATTTGGCGCTGCCCTGTCACCCGCTGCCGCGAGGGCCGGCCAGCGCCATTCGCTTTCTGTCGCAGAATCTGGCTGGTTACCGCGCAGCTCGCCAATTCCTGAAAGACAACAACGTGTCGGTCGTGGTCGGGCTGGGTGGATATGCCAGCGCGGCGACCGGGCGCGCCGCGATCAGCCTGTCGGTTCCGCTGCTGCTCTTGGAACAAAACGCCGTCGCCGGCCGGGCAACCCGTTGGCTGGCTCCGGCGGCCAGTGTGGTCTGTCTGGCCTTCGACGAAGCACGCGCCGGGCTTCCGCCCGGCCCTCGGGTGTTTACGACCGGCACGCCCACGAGTGCCGAACTCTCTTGGCTGGCGGCGCAATCGACACCGCGCCGCCGCACCCGCAAACAGAAACAACTGCTCGTGCTCGGCGGCAGCGGCGGCTCCGAGCAAATCAACGAGGCCGTACCGCGGGCGCTCTATAAGCTGCGACACCTGCTGACCTCGTGGCGAATCGTCCATCAAAGCGGCGCCGGGCGAGACACTTCGACCAGAGTGCTGTACAGCAAGCTGAACCTGCCGGCAACCGTTACGCCGATGATCGCCAACATGCCGACCGTGCTTCGCGAGACCGATCTGGTCGTCTCCCGCGCCGGCGGCACCACGCTGGCAGAGCTAGCCGCCGCCGCGGTTCCGGCGGTGCTCGTGCCGTATCCGCGGGCCGCCGACGATCATCAGCGGGCTAACGCCGAGGCGATGGTGGCCGGTGGCGGCTGTTGCTGTGTCGAATCCGGCAGCGCCGTTCGGCTCGACGACGATCTCATTTCCGCCATCACTCCGCTACTAACCGACCGGCAACTACGTGGCGAGATGAGTGCTAGCATCCGCCAGTTTGCCCGCGCCGACGCTACGGAAGCCGTGGTGTCGCTGGTGTTGGAGTTGGCCGCGCCCGTGCAAACGGCCCGTGCGGCGTAATGCGGCGTTGACAGTTGGCGGGCGCTCTCATACTATCGCCGGGCTGCAATTGGGCGCGATCACTGGTCGCGGCTTTACGAGAGATCATGATGACGCTTACGAATATCGACACGCTTTGGACCACTTCCGACGCGGCCCTGTCAACACCGCGTCCGACGGCGCGGCACGCGCATCTGGTCGGCATCGGCGGGGCCGGCATGAGGTCGCTGGCCGAGGTGTTGGCGGGCCAGGGCTGGAGCATCAGCGGATCAGACACATGCCCCCACGCGGTGCGCGAACTCGGTCGCACCGGCGTGCAGGTTCGCCGAGCCCATCGCCGCGAGCACGTCCCACTCGATACCGATTTGCTGGTCTATAGCTCGGCCATCGACGACGACAATCCGGAACGGCACTTCGCTGCCGAGCGCGGCATCCCGGCGCGCAGCTACGCCGAAATGCTGGGCCGGCTGTCGGCCGGTAAGTGTTCACTGGCCGTCGCCGGCACCCACGGAAAATCGACCACCACCGCCATGGCCGCGGAGATTCTGGCCAAGGGCGGAGCCGACCCGACGGTCGTTTGTGGCGCGGTGCCGCTTGGCGCCGGCAGTGGTGGCAGGGCTGGCCGCGGCGACATGGTGCTGGTCGAGGCCTGTGAATATCGCCAGAACTTCCTCAACCTGCGGCCGGAAATCGCGGTGGTCACCGGCATCGAACCCGATCACTTCGACTGCTACGCCACGCTGGACGACGTGGTCGATGCCTTCGGGCGATTTATCGAACGCATCGCGATTCACGGCGTGGTGATAATTTGGGACGGCTGTCCTACGGCGCAGAGGCTGGCAAGCGAGGCCGGCAGGCGCCATGTGACCTACGGATTCAAGGCAGATAGTGACTGGCGGGCAGAAAAATTGTCCAGTGACTTGGGATGTTACCGATTCCGAATTCTCCGCGACAGCAACCCGCTGGCGGAAATTACCCTGCAAACGCCCGGCCGTCATAACGTGCTCAATGCCCTGGCCGCTGCGGCGATGACCTACGAGGCCGGTGCCTCGGCCGAGGCAATATCGCAAGGTCTGTCGTCGTTTCGTGGGCTGCACCGACGGCTCGAGGTGACGCAGATTCCTGGCGGGCCGACGCTGCTGGATGACTATGCCCATCACCCCAGCGAGATCGTAGCGGCGTTGGCGGCGGCGGCCGAAATGTTCCCGCGACGGAAGATTTGGTCTGTTTTTCAGCCCCATCAGCAGTCGCGAACCGCACACCTGCTGGACGAATTCGCCGATAGCCTGCAAAATGCAGATGCCGTCGCGGTGCTCGACGTGTTCTGTGCTCGCGAAGATTCGCCCCGCCGCGGAGACGTAACGGCCGACGACTTGGCCCGAGCCATCGAAACGCGCGGAACCCCGTCGCTGTCTGCCCACCAGGCGGCCCCACTTATTGAGGAATTGTCCGACCGTGTCGAATCAGATGACGTGATCGTTATCCTGGGGGCCGGTGACATTTGGAAACTACGCAATGAGCTTCTTGACCGATTTCAAAACCTTCCTGCGGGCCGATGAGCCGCTGGCGCCGCACACCTGGTTCGGCCTGGGCGGTTCGGCCGAATATCTGGCTGAGCCGGAAACGGTCGACCAACTGGCCGCGCTGGTGCGGCGCTGCAAAGAAGACCAGATGCCGGTGCGCATGCTGGGCGGCGGATCAAACATCCTCGTCCGCGACGAGGGCGTGCCCGGTGTGGTGATCAAGCTGAGCGGCGACGAATTCTCGAAAATCGTGGTCTCCGAATCGCAGGTCACCGCCGGCGGCGGCGCCAAGCTGGGGCATGTCATCAGCACGGCAATCCGAGAAGGGCTAGCCGGTTTGGAGACCCTGGTCGGAATCCCCGGCACCATGGGCGGCGCGCTACACGGAAACGCCGGCAGCCACGGCGGCGACGTCGGACAGCGAACCGCCAAGGCCACGGTGATGACCCGCTCCGGAGAGCTCGTAGAGCGGACCCGCGAGGAGATGGTTTTTGCTTATCGTCAGAGCAGCCTCGACGAGTTGGTGATTGTCGAGGCGCAGTTCGATCTGGAAAGCGATGATCCCGTGGCATTGACCAAGCGGATGCAGAAACACTGGATCGTCAAGAAGGCCAGCCAGCCGATGTCGCACCAAAGCGCCGGCTGCGTTTTCAAAAACCCGCGCGGCATGAGCGCTGCGATGTTGATCGAACAGGCCGGCTTGAAGGGAACACAAATCGGCCAGGCCATGGTCAGCGACCGACACGCCAACTTCATCATCGCCGACGAAGGCGCCAGCAGCGACGACGTACGACGGCTGATCGAATTGGTGCAAAGCCGCGTGCAAGAACGGCTCGGCGTGGAGCTGGAAACCGAGATCGAGATTTGGTAGCCGTCAAGGAGGATAACCGTTCGCGGAATAATAATCCACAACAGGGAGCGGGTGAGTAATTCAAAGACGGAAACCGCTAATAAACGCTGATCGACGCTAATGGAAGAAAGGATGAAATTCCGAATTCGTAACACATCATCCGTTTGAAGTAGTGTCGTGAAACAGGTGGCGTTTGAACGAAATATCCACAAACGATTTACCGCGGAGGACGGGGAGGAACGCAGAGGGAGCGGCAGTGGCATTTCCTCTTCGTCATTTCCTCTGCGCACCTCCCCGTCCTCTGCGGTAGGTCTTGTTGTCAATCGATTATCGCGGGCGAGAATCGTTGGGAATTTGGTGAGGCGACATCTTAGGTGACTTGATAGTTGGGATTCGTTTATTTTTGAGTTCGCCGGTCGCGTGCTTTCTCCAATCAAATATCGGGCCTGCCGTGCGTCTTACAGCGGTCCATTTCAGTCGTCTGATGTGTTACTCGAATTCAAATCTTCCGCCAACTCAGGAATCATTCCGATGGGAGCGTCGGTCCTGACATATTAGCGTTTATCAGCGTTCATTAGCGGTTCTCTGTTTCAAGTCTCGTGAACGGCTACCACGGAGGATGGCATGAGAAACGACGCATCCGCATCGCTACAACTCGTCGTGCTCTACGGCGGCGATTCGCCCGAGCGCGAGATCAGCCTGGCCAGCGGGCGGAGCGTGGCTCGCGCGCTGCAATCCGCCGGTCACGACGTCTCGTTGATCGACCCGGCGGAAACCGTGATCGAAGCCATCAACTGGCACGACGTCGACGCTTGCTTTATCGCCTTGCACGGCGGGGCGGGGGAGGACGGTCGGATTCAGCAGCGGCTCCAGCAGCAAGGCGTGCCCTACACCGGCAGCGACCCGGCCGCCTCGCGGCTGGCGATGAGCAAGCGGGCCAGCAAAGACGCGTTTCGCGCCGCCGGCATTCCCACGCCCCCGTGCGTTCTAGTCGAACCGTGCGACACCCCGTCGCAAGCTGCCAGAAAGGTCATTCCGCTCGGCTATCCGATGATCGTCAAGCCCGATGAGCAGGGTTCCAGCCTGGGCGTCGAGGTGGTTACCGAGGCGGTCGAGCTGGCCGCTGCCACCCGCCGCTGCCGGCAATTTGGGCCGCAAGTGTTGGCCGAGCGGCTCGTCGTCGGACGAGAGCTGACCATTTCGGTCCTCGGCCGCAGGGCCTTGCCGGTGCTCGAAATCGTTTCCCCAAACGGACTTTTCGATTACCGGGCAAAGTACAGCTCGCCGGATACCGAATATCGTCTTAGGACCGGGCTTTCCGAGGCGGTGCTGGCCGACGTATCGCAGGTGGCGGTGACTGCCGCCGAGGCGTTGGCAACCCGCGGATTGGTTCGCGTCGACGTGATCCTCGACCGGGAAGATCGCCCCTGGGTGTTGGAGGTCAACACGGTTCCCGGCATGACCGAGCGAAGCCTTTCGCCCAAAGCCGCCGCCGAGGCCGGCCTCGACATGCCGCAGCTATGTGACTGGATCGTCCGCGACGCCCTGCCGGTGGCGGCGCTCTTGTAAAGCCGCGACCATTGGTCGCGCCCGACGTTTCATTTCATCTCAATAAAGAGAATCCCGCCATGTGCGCCGCCCGACGAAGAAAATCGGCCCGCTTTCCCCAACTCGGTTGGTTTTTGCGATTCACCCACGGCCGCGGTCTGGGCGTTGCGTTGGCGCTGCTGTCGACCACGGCGGTGGTGATCGGCGCCGTTGCGCTGTGGGACAACATCGGCGGCGAGATCCTTACCGGTCCGGAGTATTACGTCGACCCGCAAGACATTCAAATCACGCCGCCGCCGCGCTGGGTTCATTCCGACGTCAAGGGCGAGGTACTCGAAAACCGCGGGCTCAGCGAGCCGCTGTGGATTTTCGACGAAGGCCTGGCGAAGCGCATCGCCGACGAATTCCTGCTGCACCCCTGGGTGGCCGAAGTGGTTCGAGTGCGCAAGCATCACCCCGCGGCCATCGAAGTCGAGTTGACTTATCGTAAGCCGGTGGCGATGGTCATGGCGGCCGACGAGTCTCGCCTGCTGCCGGTCGATGTCAACGCGGTGGTGCTGCCGCGAAAAGATTTCTCGGAGGTCGAAATCGAGCGTTACCCACGCATCGCCACGGTTCGCTCTCGGCCGCAAGCTCCGGTCGGCGAGGCCTGGCAAGATCCGCACGTGCTGGACGGGGCCAAAATTGGCGCGGCGCTGCTGGAGGTTTGGAAAAAATTGCGGCTGGCTCAGATTGTTCCGGTCGAGACCGACCGCCGACGGAGCGGTCGGCGCGATCGCATCTACGCCCTCGAAACGCGCCGCGGCAAACGCATCGTATGGGGCCACGTTCCCGGCGCCGAAACACTCGGCGAGCTCAACGCCGAAGAGAAAGTCGCCAAGCTGCTGCGTTACGTTCAAAAACACCGCTCGCTCGACGGGGGACACAATGCCAACGTGCCTCGGCTGTATCGCCAAGAACAACAACCCGAAGACCCGCACACGGCAACCGGCGGTGCGAGCGAAGTTCGTTAAACGGTCTTCTTTAGCGATCCGGCCAAATGGGATCAAGCCAAACGCGATCAAGCCAAATGGCGTAACAGGCACGGCGCAACGACGCCGCCAGCGCGGTCGTTATGCTGAAGCATAACCTACGTCGCTGTCGCTCTTCTTGGCTTCGTCGGCGGCGTCGAGCTTGTCTTTAAGTTCCTCGCGCACGACAGGAAGCTCCTTGGGCGCGTCAATGCCGATTCGCACGCCTCCCTGCGCAACGCGAACGATCGTGATGGAGATATCATCTCCGATCAAGATGCGCTGCCCAACTTTTCTGGAGAGTACCAACATGGCAACCGCCCTGTGGCGTAAATCCGCCTTCACAGACACGATGGCGACGGCGGCCCAACACCGAGCACACCATAGCTCTATCAAAAACGCAGTAATGCGATCATCTACGCAAAAATATATCAGCAGACAACGCGGCCAGGGCAGCACCATCGACGCCATCAAGCACCTTAAGAATACGCTTGTGGGTATAATCTGACAAGTAGGTGCTCGTGTATTAGTACCCGAACCAGTGGATAAAGGTTCGCG
>JADFKK010000101.1 GCA_022564995.1 Planctomycetota bacterium
AATGGCTGAGTAAGGAATTAGGTACAACCGTGACTTCCAAGCGAGTCACTGCCTACCAAGAATTCGCCTCCGCCCCGCCCGGTTAGCAAGAAAAACACCCCAGAAGCATTTTCGTCAGCCCACCCCAGCCCCCAGTCCCCAGCTTTAAGTCCCCAACCCCAGTCCCTAGTCCCCAGCCCCCTTTCCCCCCCGCCGCAACCGATCGTAATACAGTAGCGCCACAAGCGTCTTGGCGTCCTCAATCTCGCCGGCGTCGACCTTGTCCAGGGCCTCTTGCCAAGACACAATCACCGTCTCGATGTCTTCGTCCGGCTCGGGCGCCGCGGGCCCGGCGGTCAAGTCGGTTGCCAGGAACAAAAACATCCGCTCGTCGAGAATCCCCGGCGACATGTAAAAGACGTGTAGCTCACGCAGCGAGCCGGCCCGAAAACCGGTTTCTTCGATCAACTCGCGATGGGCCGTGACCGCCGGCTCCTCGCCCGCGCTGCGCGTGCCGGCAGGCAATTCGAGCAAAGTCTGATCCACCGCCACCCGATAGTTGCGAATCAGACAGACCCGCTCATCATCGACCATCGGCAAGATCGTCACCGCCCCCGGGTGCTTAACCACGGCCCGCGATTGCCGGCTCCCGTCGCGGGTCGTCCAAGTTTGTCGCACGACGCGAAAGCGGGCGGTATCAAGGAGTTGTTCCGATTCGATGGTCATGAGGGGGTGCCTGGGCTTGAATTAGTCCCGGTGGGTTCTTCAGGGATTTTAGTGGGTCGTTTCATCGGTTCCGCGCCATCCCAATCGTTTGAAATGACCCACTAAAATCCCTGAAGAACCAAACCAAGCCACACGGCTTGCGTCCTCGCATCCTGGCAGCTTTGCGTTGAAACACCGCGACATCACGTTATACGGAGTAGGGCGACTGTAACCGAAAATGCCCATGCTGCTCCAAATACGCCGCCACGCGCTCCGTCCGCGTAATCGCCTCGGCGAAAAACTGAACTGCCGCTTGCAGCCGCTCGTCGGATTCGGCGCAGCTGAATCTCAAGAACCCATGCCCGGCCTCGCCGAAACACTCGCCGCCGAGGCAAGCCACGCCCGCCTTCTCGTCCGCCCCCTCCAGCAGATACATCGCCAATCCGTGTGAAGCGATGCCCAGCCGGTTACAAACTTCGGCCACCGAGGGGAACACGTAAAACGTCCCGCCGGGCATTAGGCAGCTTACCCCGTCGATTTGGTTCAGGGCACCGACCAACAGCTCGACCTTGCCGCGAAACACGGCCATCCGCTCATCGCGCTCGGCACAGTCGCTGCGCATCGCCGCGACACCGGCCAATTGCACGAACGGCGGGATGCAGCTCAGGGCCGAGTTGATCAGCTTGGCGAACATGCCGACGTTCTCGGCGCTGCTCACCGCGAAGCCCAGCCGCCAGCCGCTCATGCTGAAGCTCTTGCTGAACGTGTAGGCGGCCATGCACTGCTCCATCATGCCCGGCTGTGCCAGCGGCGAATGATGCCTGCCCCGCCAAACCATTTGGTCGTACGGCTCGTCGCTAAACAGGGCGATGTCTCGATCGCGGATCAAATCGGCCAGCCCTCGCAGGTCCTCCTCGGTCGCCACTCCGCCGGTCGGATTGTGCGGGCTGTTGAGAAAGATCGCCTTGGGGTGCGGGTCGTCGGCCAAGAATCGCTCGACGTCCTCCAGGTTCGGCCGAAAGTCATTCGCCTGCTTCAAGTCCGAGATCCACATCCGACCACCCCGTCGGGCAATGTTCGGCGGATAGGTCGGAAAATAAGGACTGAACACCAGCACCCCGTCACCCGGATTAAGAAACGTCTCGCAAAACAACTGCTCAAACGTCTTCGCCCCCGGGCCGACCACAATGTTCTCGGCGGTCGTTTGCAGGCCATACTCGCGGTTCACATACTCGCTGGCCGCCGTCCGAAATTCCGGCAGCCCAATCGACGGGCCGTAATGGCAAAGGTCTTCCTCGATCGCCTTGATGCCGGCAGCCGCGGCGTTGGTTGCCGTCGGAAACGGGCTGTCCCCGATCTCCAGCTCAATCACGTCCTTGCCCTCGGCTTTAAGCTTTCTGGCCGTAGCCAAAACGTCGAACGCGGTTTCCGTCTGAACCGAACTAGCAAAATCACTAAATCGTGGCATGGGGGTCTTTCGAGATTACAACAGGAGTTGCCGGCGAATTACGCGAATCGACGCGCAGCCCGAGGTGTAACTACTTGTTAGGGCTTGCTGATTGTCTGCGGCGCGAGGCGAGGTGAAAAACGGTTGCTGGTTGAGCGGCTCTGGAAATCTCTCGGCCGGGGCTTTCTGGGTGACGCAATGGTGAACAACAGGTGGTGCATCACTCGGCCTAACCCAAAACGACGCTTTCCCTGGCCGAACTTTCCTTCCACTGTGTTGCGAATCGCTTCGTCAGCCGCCGCTTGTTTTTTGTTCTCCTTCGATACATGCTTCGACAGGTGGCCGCGGCATCACCCCGCCAATACCGTGCATTTTCACCCACCGTAACGCGCACTTGGCAAGCTGGCAAGCAGAAGTGGAAAAGGGGATAAGTCCAATTTGTGCGAAGCACCCTCCGGGCCGTCCCGGCAAATTGGACTTATCCCCTTTTCCGCGTCGCCAGCCGTTGGCGCAGCGATCCCCGCAAGCTTTCCCGACTTGTCCGCCGTCGACGACGTATCGTCTGCGAAAATTCGCCCGACGAAACAAAACGGTTTTGACGACAATCACGCTGGTGGCCCTGTCTCTTATGATCGGCACCGGACTCAGCATCTACCGAATCACAGGCCGATTCGACAAGGCCGAGGCGGCGTACAACAGGTCGCTCACCATTGCAGCTAAGCTGGCCTGCGAAGACCAGCATATCGCCGAGTATCAGCGTGCCTTGGCTGGTTACCACAATGCAATGGCGTTGTTGCACCACGACAAGGGCGCTCTCGGCAAGGCAGAGACGGCGTATAAGGCGTCGCTGACGACCTGGAAAAAGCTGGCCGACAAACACCCGGAGGTGCCAATATATCAGCAGAACCTGGCCTTGAGCCACAATAACCTGGCCCTTTTGTACAACGGCGAGGGGCAGTTCAAAAAGGCGGAGGCGGCCCATCAGATGTCGTTGGACATCCTGATAAAACTTGCCGACCGACACCCGAACGTGCCCGAATATCAGCACAATCTGGCCATGAGCCACTACAACCTGGCCGTCGCGTACCGCAACGCGAAGCGGTTCGACGATGCGGAGAGGGAGCATAAGGTGTCGCTCACGATCTGGAAAGAGCTGGCCGGCGCGCACCCGGACGTGCCCGAATATCAGCGATGGCAATACAATGCTGCTTCTAATTTCGTGTGGATGGTGGCCCGGTATCCCGGTCGATCGGAAAAAGACTACGCCGAAGCGCTCCGGCTGGCAGAGATGTGTGTCGAGCAAAGACCGAAAGAATCTGACTCTTGGCAGGTACTCGGCTGGGCTCGTTACCGCAATGGACAATGGCAACAAGCCATCGACGCCTTGGAAACATCGATCGAACTGCAAAAAAACAAGGGCGACGCTTGGCAGTGGATCTTCTTATCCATGGCGCATTGGCAATTGGGCAACAAAGCAGAAGCCCGTCAATGGTACGTCAAATCAATTGCCAGAAGGACAAAATCCAAGAACGAAGAAGGGTTACGCTTCCGCAATGAGGCGCGCGAACTCCTGGGGATGCCCGTCGTCGTAGGGCACACCGACGATGTCGAGTCGATCGTGTTCTTGCCGGACGGAGCGGGGCTGTGGTCGGCCAGCAGCGACGAGACGATCAAGCAGTGGGGCGTCGCCAGTAGAAAATGCCTGGGCACACTCACCGAGCACACCGACAAGGTCGAGTCGCTCGCGGTCTCGGCGGACGGTAAGACGGTCGCCTCGGCGAGCAAAGACAATACGATTCGCTTGTGGAACGCACAGACCGGCACGCTGCGTCATACTCTGGGCGGACACGCCAAGGCCGTCCGCGCCGTGGCCTTTTCGCCCGACGGCAAAAGCCTCGTTTCCGTCAGCCTCGACATGACGGTCCGACTGTGGGACACCGCCTCGGGAAAGCTGATCCGTGAGCTTGGACGACACGAAGCCGGCCTGCGGGCCGTGGCGTTTTCGCCGACTGGCAAGCTGGTTGCCTCGGCCGGCGACGACCAGAAAATCATGCTCTGGAACCCGCACGGCGAGAGCGAGAAGCCGGTCGCTGCGCTCAGCGGCCACACGGCCGAAATCCGCGGCCTGGCCTTCTCGCCCGACGGTCGTCTGCTGGCCTCGGTCGGCGGCAAAAAAGGAAGCAAGAATACGGACTGGACCGCCCGGGTGTGGGACGTGGCCGCGCGGCAGTCGCTTCATGTGTTGACCGGACACACGGGCGCCGTGCGGACCGTGGCCTTCTCACCCGACGGCCAGACGCTGGCCACCGGCAGCTACGACAAAACGGTCAAGCTGTGGAATGTCGAGGAAGGCCAAATCCAGACGACCCTCGAAGGACACGCCGACACCGTGCGGACCGTGGCCTTCTCACCCGACGGCAAGACGCTCGCCGTCGGCGGCGCCGGGATCAAGCTGTGGGATCTCGCCACGCGACAGGCGGTGACGTTTCCGCAGATCACAAGCAGCCTCGAAGAGGCGAAAGTCAATAGCCAGGGGCGCGAGCCCCTGGAAGACAAACGGACCCAACGGGATCAGCCCTGAAAG
The DNA here is from genome assembly GCA_022564995.1 of Planctomycetota bacterium. Taxonomy (GTDB): domain Bacteria; phylum Planctomycetota; class Planctomycetia; order Pirellulales; family JADFKK01; genus JADFKK01. The sequence continues at coordinate 4,716 of JADFKK010000101.1, forward strand.
GGCGACAGGAATCGAGTCAGTGACTCAGAAAAGTAGAGTGCATTCAGGACGCAGTAGCTCCCCACCGAGCTTGCCTCGGTGGCGGCGGAGAATCACTCATAACCCGAAGCGTAAGCGAGGAAGAAAACGGTCGCATTGATTTCCTCGCTTACGCGTCGGGTTACGATTGTGACCCAACGATGCAAAAAACCCGGCCGGTGAGACAACGCCTAGCAGCACTCCTCACCGGCCGGTCAGCACCCCCGGGCGCACGGTTTGCGCGCTCGGGCGGCTTGTTGTGTGAATTATAACCATGCAGACCGTCCTTGCAAAAGAAGGAAGACAGCCATGAAGAAGAAATGGACCTGGTCACAGATGTTATTGACGGCCGTCGCGGTCGCCCTGCTCGTCTCGGGCAGCACGTTCGTCGCCGCCAAACCCGGAGGCGGTAAACCGGGCGGAGGAGGAGGAGAGGATCCGCAATTGCCGCCCGTTCGCTATCGAATCCAGTTTATCGATCTACCCGCGAACGTGACTGGAACTCCTACGCCTTATGTCAACGACATCAACAATTTGGGCCAGGTCGTCGGGAATTACGCCGCCGAGGATGGACAGCGGGCTTTCCTCTTCAATGGCGATCAAGCGATTGATCTGAACGAGATCGTCGCCGCCGGCCTTCCCGATGATGGCTGGCGTTTGCGTTCCGCCCTCGCCATCAACGACCACATGGTGGTCGTGGGGAACATCGAGAAGATCGGATCGGACCCGATCGAGACCCGACCGATTGCGATCGATCTGGCCGCCGACAACCCGGTCGTCGATCTGCTGCCTGATGTGGGCGTCGTCTTTGGGCTAACTGCCGGATACCGAATCAACGAGAACGGCGACATCCTGGGAATATACGAACTGGCGAACGGAATCTATGGAGCTTGGTTTTACAATCCTGGCCTGTACGACGGCGATCCAGCGGTGCGTGAGATCAAAGTAGATCCGTTCCGATTCAACCAGAGTCTCGACTTACTGCCCACGGACGATCAGCAGCAGCCTTATGGAATGAATTCAGCGGGAGATTTGCTCACCTATTCGTACGTCTATCGCGATGACTGGGGTTGGGTAAAGATCGACGATCTCGTCGTCGGAACGGACCCCGACGTGCAGGCCTGGAGCAGCGGGACTGCATACGTGGCATACCAGAATGGCATCAACGACAGAGGCGGACCGAGCGATGCCGGGCAGATTACCGGTTATTTCAGCGACGGCCGTCTCTTTGTCCTCACCCCGGAACCGGCGCAGGCGCCGTAGCGGCGCGAGCTTCAGCCCCGTCGTTTCGGCTGTGTTCCTGACGGCGAAAACAAGCAGCAACCCGGCCGGTGAGGCCCAGTCGTCCGGCGACCTCCTCACCGGCCGGTGTAGGCCGCGGCGCAAGAGACTGCCGGCGGTACGACGACGGCAACGCGGTTTGGATTGAAAATTGAAAATTCCAACTGGGACGCGGGTGGTGGACGTCCTTTTGATAGCTCCTCGCCGAGCTTGCCTCGGTGGAAGCAGGGTTTTTTTGCACTACCATGGCGGCGGCGGTTTGCCAGCCGCGCATGCCGAAGAGGTAGAGTTGGTAGTCGCGTCTGCCGTTAGATGGAAACCTACATTCGTCCTCGTACCTCCGACCCGTACTCGAACCGTAAACATCGAGTACGAGTACGAGTAGGAGGTACGAGGACGAATTCCGTAGGCACGTTGACCGCTAAGCGTACCCCTGCTCCTCAAACCACGCCCACGCCGCCTCGACCGACTCGCGAATCGGCCGTGGATCGTAACCCAATTCATCTGCCGCGCGGACATAACTGTAGTGATGCGCAAAGAGCGACATGCCGACGGCGGCGGAGTTGATGTCGGGCTCACGGCCGCTGAGCTTGCCCCACAGGTCGCCCAGGCGGCCGGCAATTCTTAACATCGCCGGCCGGCCTACGCGAATCGGTCCGCGCGAGCCACACACCTCGGCGAATAGGTGCCAGGCGTCGTAGTAACTGAGCGGCTCGCCGCCGAGAATATAGCGAGCGCCCGTGCGACCCTTTTCGATCGCGGTGAGGATGCCGGCCGCGACGTCGCGCACATCGCAAAAGTCTCCGCCGCCGGGCGGGCAAATCAATGGCTTGCGGCGGACCACTTCCAGCAACAGCCGGCCCGACGAAGGCTTCCAATCCCAGGGGCCAAGCATAAAGACCGGATTGACGATCACCGCGTCGAGGCCCTTCTCAACCTCTTCCAGAACCGCCTGCTCGGCCTGATGTTTTGTGACGGGATAAGGGTAAGGCACGGGTGCATGGAACGGCGCCCGTTCGTCGGACGGCGATTCTTTGGTGCCAGGCCCGAGAGCATCGACGCTGGAGACGTGGATCATACGAGCGCCTGCATCCCGCGCAGCCAGGGCCACGAGGCGAGCTCCTTCGACGTTGACTAGCCGCTGCGTCTCGGCTTGCTGCCAGCCTATGTAAACCATGGCGGCCGAATGCACGACGCAGCGGGCGCCCTGCATCGCCCGGGCGACCGAATCGGCGTCGCACACATCACCGCGGACCACCTCGACGTCGAGCCCCTCAAGCGGCCTCGCGTCGGAAGATTCGCGGACCAGCGCGCGCACCGCCTGCCCGCGATCGAGCAGCAAGCGGACAACATTGTTGCCCACCAATCCAGTAGCGCCGGTGACGAGTGTGGTCATGGTGGATTGTAGCCAGCAGAGAATATCGCGTAGTTTTTCCCGCAGGCTTTGCGCTCAGAGATTAGCCTGGATGATTCACGGGTGTCACGAAAACGGCACTCGGCGAGCGGCGGCCGTTAAGCCGCCGGTAATTCCTCGTTCGGCGTCAAGCTCATTGCGAGCGGGTGTAAGGCGAGCGGTGCATGAAAACGTACTTAATACAAGCACGACGCGCAAGCAAGTGGGTCAAGAAGACACACTCACTTGCGCTGCGTGCTGGTATTATCTAATCTGCCGCTCGCCTAAGTGGACATCGCCACTTCGGCTAAACCGCTGAACGTAACATATTGCACCGGCAGGTTTTATCCCCACCGGCCTTGTGCCGGTGGCTTGCTGGTTTGGCGACTAATCTCCTGCGCCCAACCCCCATCCCGCCCCGTCGTTTCCGCCGCCTTCAGCGGCGGAAACGACGGGAGAACATGGGTCAGCGCCGTGTGCAGCAGTAGTACTCAAACCAATAAACCACCGGCACAAGGCCGGTGGGGGGAAGCCAAAGTGGCGCTGTCCAACTAATACCCCCGAGCTAACGCTCGCGGCTCGCCGTGGAAGGATGCGACTCTTTTCCTCGAAGGTGCGGACGAAAGTATTGAATTTCCACCAACGCCTCAACCCGCGCGCAATCCCCGATCGACTGCGTCTTGGTCGCGGATGAAGACGGCCAGCACCGACTCGAACATTTCGCTGCTGATCTTCCAAGAGGGCTGCTCGTCGGTGTGGGCGTTGCAGTGGGCCACCAGCAGGTTGTACATGAATTTGAACAGGTGACGCGGCACGCGCACGCTGGCCAGGGCGTCCATGATCCGCCGGTCGCTGATCGCCTCGTCCAACATGCCGCGCAGCGTGGGCGAGGCGCCTTTGCTGGCGCAGGCCCGCAGCCGCACGGCGGTCATGTCCAACAGCGCCTCGGGCGACCACTCCAGCGAGCGGATCATGTTCTGTTTGTCGAGGCGGGCGCGCTGGTGAAAGTCGCGGTCTTCGCGGTCGAGATCGCGTTCCAGTTCGATCGGCAGCAGCAGCTTAATGCCCATGCCGGGGTGCTTGAGAAATTTGTTGTCGAGCATCGACCAAACCAGGGCCTTCATCAATTCGGTCGAGCCGGTGATTAGGTGCGGCTCGTCGACCCGATCGACGACGACGATGATGCCGGTGAAGCCGAGCGTGCGCAAAACGCCCTGATACTTTTGCAGCATCTCGTAACGATCGTCGGTCCGCGAATGGGCCGGCAACGGCTGCCCGCTCAACTCGCTGAGCGGAAAGTGCATCAATGCCCGCCACAGCGAGCCGGTTTCGCGAATGCCGACGCGAACCTGGCGGGTGATTCGCCGGGCCAACAGCCAGGTTTTTCCGGCCCGCCACGACCATGGCGCCCAGCCGGCCGCCGCGAAGAGGTACGGCCACGGTGTCGCCAGCCAGGGCCAATGGCCCAGCGAGGCGATCAGCGTGAAGATCAACAGCACGACGCCGACGCCGACCGCCACGTCCCAATAGGTTTTCCAGATAGAAAACCCGAGCGTGCGCCGCAGCCGATGCCAGCGACCCTTGAATGGCTCGGCCACCGATTGATCGTAACAGGCCGCCAGCAGCAACAGGTCGCGCGATTGATTGCGGTCGAGCGCGTCGACGGCGCCGGCGTCGACCGTGCAAGCCGCCGAACCGCTGGGAAATTTGCAGCCCAGAATGCGATCGACCAGCCCGGTTACGCCGAGCGAAAGGATCGCGTCCATGTGATCCCACAGCTTCCACTGACCGAGCACTCGGTCGGGCCGCTGCTGCCGGTGCGAAAGGCGATCTCGAAAGCGGTCCAAAAATGGGTTGAAATCGTCGTACTCGATGACATACACCCGCTCCTCGGGATGCGCCCGATTATGCTCGTCGAGATGGCGGACGATTTGCAGCCGCATGGCCGTCTTGCCCGCCCCTTTTTCGCCGAACACCATGGCGGTGGCCGGCTCGGTCGGATCGCCGTAGATCTTGTCCCAGGTCGGATGAAAGGTGCTGTCGATGCAGTGTTTCTTGAAGACCGGATCGGTCTGGGCGTCTTCCTCGGCGAAAGGATTGATCTCGATGCCGTGATGTGCGAGGAAGCTGTGGGTTTTCATGGCGCGAGGAATCGTTGTTGGCGATGTTTGCCGGTGATTTGTAGATTATGCTTCAGCATAACAAACCGGGCGAGATCGTGCCGCCCGGGGCGGTGTTAGACGGCGGTGTTATGCTGAAGCATAACCTACGGAACGGGATTGCTGCGAGTAACAGACATCGCACAGACGACATACGTTTTTCCGGGAAGATACCAGAGCCACGGGTGCGATACTCGGACTTGTTCCACTTGGGCCGAGAGACTCGGTACGTCGCGACAAAGACGTTGCAGATGAAACGGGTTGACTCCCGTTAGAAAACGCTCCTCCGTCATAATCCGCTCCAGGAGTTTGGGGAGCTGCTTTTGCCCGCACGAGCGGAGTTCGGGAACCATCTCTGAACTGGCCACGTCAGTAACTACGAGCGCTCGCCCACCAGGACGAACGGAGCCGATCAGCAGTTCCAGGTGTCTCGTGCGAATCGCGGCGGCGAGTCGGGTGAACTCGGCATGTGCGGCGCCGATGAACGTGTCGAGCGCGGTCATGAGTTGGCTGAGCAGACAAATCGAAATCGCCACATCGACGTTTCCGGGCAGGTTGACTCGCGCAGTGCGAGCCTGTTGGATGCAGTCGAGCAATTCGCTCGTTTCCGCGGGGTGCTCGGCCGTCCGGCCATCGAACCAGTGGGCGACGCCGGTGACGTCAACACCACCGTGCAATTGGAGTTGTTCGCTGGGAGCTTCGATCTGTTGAGCCTTGGTGCCCTCGACGATGCTTCGCTCATCGATGTCGACAAGATGAACGGTCGAGTAGAAACGACAGAGCTGTTTCAGATCGAGATCGTTGCAGTTCCCGGCGCCGAGAACCGAAAGACTACCGTGTCGGTCTGCCGGTTCGTCGAGTAGAAGACTCGTAACACGCCGGCGGTGTGGTGTGAACAGTTCCCAACAGGCTCGCGTCGACTGGTTGAAACGACTCTGCCACGATCGCACGCCGTGCGCAGAATCGTTGCCAGCTTGGACGTCAGACGGCGGTTGCTGCGTCTGCCAGCGTTCTTCGAGCACGATCCCCAGCTTCTGATAAGCCTGATGAAAGTTGGGGTTGAGTTCGATCGCCTTGCGGTAGGCGGTTTCCGCAGCCAGCAGCTCATCTTGCTGCTGCATGACCTGACCGAGCGTAAGATGTGACGAGGCCCGCTCCGGACCGAAGGCAACCGCCTTCTGGGCGGCGGCCCGCGCCTCGACCGGCTGCCCAAGATGGAGGTGGCTGACAGCCAGCAACTGCCAGGCATCGACGTCGCCTGGAATCTGCGCGACTCGCTGCGAAAGCAGACGACGTGCTGCGTCATACCTTCCACCGCGAAAGTGGTTACGTGCCTCTTCGAGCATTTTCCTGCATCACCGTTTAGTCGTGGATATATCGAATCACTCAAGAATAATCGCCCGTTAGTTGGACAGCACCACTTTGTGCCCAGCTAGCGTCTTGCCGTATCTCGAAACAGATTCTGACCTTAACCGTGTTATCACCGCTCAAATTGGGTTCATCCGGGTTTACCGTCGTCGTGCTCTCGATGTTGGGTTTCAGGTATCGCCGTGTTGTCCGCAGATTACACAGATTTACGCAGATGTTGTTAATTCAGACTGAGTTGTTTTCCATCCTCCCATCTGCGTAAATCTGCGTAATCTGCGGACAACCTGTTTCCTTTTTTTGTGGTGGTTCGTCCGGCTGAAGCGTGTTTTGACTTGAGAAAGTGAGGCTTGAGTGGTGAGGGGTTGAAGAAGAAAAGCGGACGGGAAAACAGGATGGACCACAGCAGGGCTCGGGGATTCACGAATACGGGCTCCTCTTCTCTGTGTCCGTGGCGGAGTCGGTGAAACCACCCTCTAAAGCTCCTGAGGAACCATTTTTCTCTCCTCACGCCTCAACCTCTCAAACCTCACTTTACGGAAAACTACGCTTTAGCCGGATGAACCTCAAATTGGCGATGTCCAATTAGTTTCTACATCTACTGGTCCTCTTCACGAAAAAAGACCGACGCCGGAATCTCTCGCCGGTCGATGCCGGGGCCTTGGTAGAACAGTTTGAGAGCGGGCGGACCGCCGCCTTCGTGGTAGTTGAGAACGAAGGGGTGTAGCCCGACGGAAAGTTTGATCGATGCCCCGCCGCCAAACTGGTGAACGCTACCCGTAGCAACGCTGGTGAGTTTTGAGCTCCACACGATCTTGTCCTTACCGTCGAGCACTTCGACGACGGCGCCGGCCAGCCGCTCTCCGCAGCAATCGCCGCGGTTGAATATCTTGATCTTGCCGATCGATTTGTCGCCGATCTCGGGCGTCCAACATTCGATGTCGGTCGCACCCATCGACTGTTGAATCAAACCGACCGGCACGCCCAACTTCTCGCGCAATTCGCGACCATAATAATAGGCCACGGCCGAGTAAGCGGAAGCACTGCCGGGTGTGCTCCGGGTCCATTGAAAACCGGCGTCGGACTTCGGCTGACAAGCGACCACGCCGGCCCGCATCGAGCCGAGTCGCAGCAGCGGATCGTCCGCCTTCGGCACGTCCTGCCCGGCGAGATGGCTATGGGCGAGCGTCACCTGCATGTTCGATTGCCCGATGCAAACCCAGACCTCGCCCACCAGAACGTCGCTGACGGTCAAGGTGTTTTTTCCGACGACCGTGAGCTTATAGGTACCGCCGGCCTTCATGGAGGGCAGCTTGAGGTGCCATTTTCCGTCGCGGTCGGCCGTCGTCTTGACGCGCCATTTTCCGTCGCGGACCGCCGTCTTCGAGGCAGCTTTGTTGATCGAAACCGCGATCGCCTCGCCCGGTGTTGCCCAGCCCCAGACGGGAACCGGCCTGTCTCGTTGCAGGACCATGTGGTCGGAGAACAGCGTGTGCAAACGCACGTCGGCCCGTGCTGCTCGCGCATGAAACAAAACGACAAGCGAAACGAATAGCAACAGCAGGCGAGATCGAAAGTGGCACGGCATGATGTTTCTCGTGGGCTGGGCGCATTGGACTTTTCCGATGGGGTCAAACCCGAATCCAGGCTCTGGATGTCCCCAGCCTAGTGCCGCGCCCCCGCAAGTTCAATGATGCCTCTGGTTCGGGTGCAGACGACCCGGCGGGGCTATGTGAGGCGCGAGAAGAAGTCGACGTACCAGGACGCTACTCGCTCCGTGGCGGTTTCGGATTGTAGACCACGCGAAAACCGATGTCGTGCTTCGATTTCTCTTCGCCAATGTCGATGCCGTGTTTCTCGGGCGAAGTGAAGTCACGGGTGCTGGCGCCTCGGCCTCGGACGACGTGCGAATTAGGATCCGATTGCGGAGCGTCGCCACTCAATAGACGCTGGACGATCCCGGCGCCTTCGGCAATCCCCTCCGCGTCACGCACCCTCCTGCGTCTCGCCCTGGCCGCGGCGTTCCTATTCTGCCTGCGACGCCGGATGATTTTGGCGCCCTCGATGATCGCCTCCACGTCAAGCCCTTGATCGCGCTTTGCCTCGGCCGCGGTGTCTGTTTTCGGTTTGCGACGAATCGCGTCTTTCGGGTAGGGATTCGAACACCATTCCAGGACTTCGTCGAACATTCCTTTAAGTGGGGCCCGCTTAGATCTGGTTAGCTTGGCCGCGACCTCCCATTGCGCCTCGGTTGGCAGACTCAATCCCTGCGATGCGACATAACCCTTCGCACCTTCGTAGCTCACTCTTCGCACGGCAGACTCTTGATCGACTCCCGCCTTGCGAATGCACTGGCGAATAGCCGCGTCAGTCTCCTCCAAAACCTTACGCTCAGCGGGTGTTAAAGGCACAGCCGGCTTTCCTTCTTCCACTCGCTTGTCTTGGACCGCGGATAGTGCTTCCAGTTTCTTCTCGGCATCGTCAAAGCCGACCACATCGAAGGAGATGTCCCAGCCGCTCAGCCCGCCCAAGAAACTTGACGACCAGGGGGGACTTAGTGTGAAAGACCAATAAGAACATACCAATCGCAAATCGGCGGCAGCGGCGGGCGTGAGCTTCTTCGGAAGATTCAGCTCTTCATCCTGCGCAAGGTCCTCGATGAAGCTTGCCAGCTCGCGCTCCCACTCTGCCAAGTACGCTTTCGCAAACGCCTCGCCGCCGACCTGGGCTTGCGAAATGTAGAACCCGGAAAGCGTCACTTCGATCAACTTCGAATCGGGCCGCTTGTCGGTGCCGATCTTGTATTTTCCGCCGGGCACGAACACGAGCCATGTGCCGGTGCGCCTGTCCTTGACCCGATTGGGATACTCGCCCGTCTTGCCGGCTTTGGCATCGATTTCGACCGGGAAGGGGAAGCGATGCTGTTTGACCACCTCAGCGGACAGTCCAATGCTTGAAAGAGCCAGGCAGACCGCCAAGGCAAAACAGACGCTGCTGTATGACGCCCGTAATGATCGCATTGCTCTCGCCTCCGCGTGTGAGAAACAGAAACAGCCTCGCCCTGCACCCTACCGTCCGTGTTGCAGCCGGTCAATACGATTCACTTCGCCTACCGGCCCGGCCCCGTCGCCGTAAATGCTGCGATTTGCGGGCTGCCTCCCGATTCAGCGATGGCTGTGAATTGACTCTGGCGGTCGTTACAATGTCGGTCTCGATCGCAATTCTTTTTCCTAAGGCGATCGGCACATGAAAACTTACACGTAGCTACGCTCGCCAGAGCGTGGATTGAGCGTATCCACCGTCTGGCGACGGTAGCTACTACAGGTAAATTCCCATCTGCCGCTCGCCAAAGGCTGACCGCCACCCGAATAAGGAATACCATCATGTGCCAAAAATACCGAACTGGCTCGTCGCTGCTTTGTCTGCTCTGTGGGTTGGCGCTGATCTTTACAAGCCACGCGAACGTCGTGGCCGCCGAACCGACGGAGGAGGCGGCGGTGGCTGAAATTCGCAAGCTGGGCGGCACGGTGCGAAGAATCTCCAGCAAGAACGACAACCTGGAGGTGGGGTTTCAGTTCGGCGGGGCGGAGTTGACGGACGAAGGACTTCTGCAAGTTGCGCGGCTGAAAAATCTCGTGACGCTGAACCTCAAGGGCACCAAGATCACCGATGCGGGGTTGGCGCGTTTGGCGGGGCTGGCGAAGCTCCGTCGGCTGCATCTGGAGAAGACGGCGATCGGCGATGCGGGCATCGCGCATCTAGTCGGTCTGGTGAATCTCGAGTATCTGAACCTCTACGGCACGCAGGTCAGCGACGCGGGGCTCACGCATCTGAAGAAACTGAAGAAACTCAAGCGGGTTTTCTTGTGGCAAACCAAAGTGACCGACAAAGGCGCCGACGCGCTCGCCGAGGCGATGCCGGAACTATCGATCGTGCAGGGTGCCGAGCGAAATCATCCCAATAGCGGCCCTCGCAAACGCATCGTCATCGACGAGCCGGTGCTGCCGATGGCGGGCCAGCCCTGGAAAGTGGTCGGCATTCGTTACGAGAAAGAGAATCCAAGCGCCAAGGCCACGGCGAAGGTGCATTACCGCGCGAAGGGCGGCGGCGACTTTGCGTTCGCCGATCTCGTGCGCACCAAAGACGGCCGGTTCGAGGCGACGATTCCGGGCGCGACGACCAACAGCTTGTTTCAGTATTACATCGAAGTCCGGGAGCCGAAGCAGCCGCCGGCGACCTATCCGCCCAACGGCGCGAAAGGCCCGGCCGAGGTCAAACCCGACACGGCGCCGCCCGTGCTGGCGGCCGATCCACAGGCCAAGGAAGTGAAGAGCTATCGCGTCGAGCTTGCCTGGAAGGCGGCCACGGACGATTCCGGGATATCGGCCTATCGTGTCTATCGTGGCAAAGATGCAGCCGGCGCCGCGGCGGCAGGCAATCTGCTCGACAAGCTGGCTGCCGACAAGCTGCTCTTTAGCGACGACAAACCGCCCGCCGGCCAGACGGTTTGGTACGCCGTGGAGCCGATCGATCTGGCCGGCCGCGCGGGAAAGGTACGCACGATCAAGGTCGAGGTGCCCAAGGACATGCCGCCGGCCAACGACTTGAAGCTGACCGCCGTGGCCGGCTCGAAAGCGATCGTTCTCAACTGGACCGGCAAGGCTGAGCCCGACGTGACCCACCTGCTGATTCTCCGCGCCGAGAACGCCGCTGGCAAGCTCGTACAGGTCGCCGAGATCAAAGACACGGCCATCACGCGCTGGATCGACAAGGACGTGAGCGGCAAGACGAAATACCGCTACGTCGTTAAGCTCCGCGACGCTGGCGGACACGTCAGCGGACCGAGCGCCGAGGTTTCGGCCCAGGCCGGGAGCTTTCTGCGCCGCATCAACTGCGGCGGACCGGAAATTGCCAGCGTCGACGGCAGCCCTTGGGAGGCCGATAACAAACGCGTTTCGGGAACCGGCCGCTTCACCACGAAAACGAAAGTCAACGGCGTGCCGGACGGACTGCAAGCCGTCTACACCACCGAGCGCTGGTCGAATCGAACCGTCCGCTACACCTTCGACGTTTCCCCGGGCCGCTATCGGGTGATCCTGCACTTCGCGGAAACAAATCGCACGTTCAGCGTTAAAGGCAAGCGCAAGTTCGACGTCTACATCAACGGCAAGAAACGACACGCCGACGTCGACATCTTCGCCAGCGCCGGCGCGGCGAAAGCCTGGCAACTCTCGACCGACCTCGACGTTTCAGACAAGCAACTCGTTATCGAGCTTCGCAAAGGCAGCAACGGCCCCGCCATCAAAGGCATCGAAGCTCGCGAATTACTGAAATAGAAAAACCGCCTCTGGTAACGATTATAGTAATCGGTCACGCCAACCACGTTCGCCCGTCGTTGTGTCGAACTTCGATTCGAGGCCGAGGTTCTCCGCCCACAAGCCGAAACGACAGCGGTAGCACTTCGCTCTTGAGCGCGTCGTCGGCATCGGGTTCCAGGCGACCGACCAGATGCATCACTTCGCCCGTGCCGCGGTACAATTCGATCACTGACGTTGATGCCGGGAAACACTTGGCCGTGGCCGGCCTGTTTGACCACCTCGTGAAAGACAACCGCCAGTTGGTAAACAAGCTCCTGGTGATCGTTGTCCGGCAGCGGAACGATCGCGTAAACCCCGTCTCAAACAACGCTTCGCGACCTTTGTGGCCTTCTGTTCAAATCGTCAGGCGCTCGATCTCTTCCCCCCGAATCAATGTTTTGGAACAGAAGGACGCGAAGGTCGCAAAGAAGATCGGCGTGATTGGCGACAGGTCCGTAATGCGTTTCTTTCATTCGCGTAGATTCGCGTGATTCGCGGGCACGTTCTTGAGGTGGTGTTACCCTCTTTCATCGTATCGCACGGCTTCCGGTGAATCCAGCGTGACCGCCGGGCCGATCTGCTGGAAACCCCCACCCGACTCTGCTATCTTGACCGTCCGCGTCGAAACCGTTTTCCGGCCGGCGCATGGCGAGAAAAGAAAACCTCGGAGCACGAACATGATTAACGTCGGAATCGCCGGGATCGGCTTTATGGGTTGGATTCATTGGCTGGCTTATCACAAGGTCCGCGGCGCGAAGGTCGTGGCCATCTGCGAATTCGATAAGAAAAAACTGTCCGGTGACTGGCGGGCGATCAAGGGCAATTTCGGCCCGAGGGGCGAGAAAGTCGATCTTTCGGGCATCGACACCCATTCGCAGATTGACCGCATGATCGCCGATCCGAAGATCGACCTGATCGACATCTGCCTGCCGCCCAGCATGCACGTCACCGCGGCGCTGGCGGCATTGCGGGGCGGTAAACACGTCTTCTGCGAAAAACCGCTGGCGCTCACCACGGCCGATTGCAACAAGATCGTCAAGGCCGCCCAGCGGGCCGACCGACAACTGATGGTCGGCCACGTGCTGCCGCTGTTTCCCGAATACGCCTTCGCCCGGCGGGCCATCGACAGCGGAAAATACGGCCGGCTGCTGGGCGGCAGCTTCAAGCGGGTCATTTCCGATCCGCTCTGGCTGAAGGATTTTTACGATCCCAAGCGGATCGGCGGCCCGATGCTCGATTTGCACATTCACGACGCCCACTTCATTCGCCTGCTGTTCGGCATGCCGACCTCGCTGATCAGCCAAGGTCGCATGCGCGGCCGCGTCGTCGAATACTTCAACACCCTGTTCAATTTCTCCGACCCCCAGCTCGTCGTCTGCGCCACCAGCGGCGTCATCAATCAGCAAGGCCGCGGCTTCACCCACGGCTTCGAGATTCACCTGGAGAAAGCCACGTTGCACTACGAGCTGGCCATCGTCAAAGACGAATCGCGCCTGATGCCGCTGACCGTGCTGACCGACAAAGGCCGCGCCGTCGTCGCCAAAATCGGCGACGGCGACCCGGTCAACGCCTTCGAAGCCGAGATCAAAGAAGTCGTCCGCGCCATCCGCACCGGCGAACCCTCGGCGTTACTCTCAGGCGAGTTAGCTCGCGACGCGATCCAGATCTGTCACCGCGAGACCGAGTCGGTCATGAAGCATCGGCAAGTGCGAGTGTAGGGTGGCCAGGACAACTTGTTGTCCTGGTCGCGCAGCGACAAGAGGATCAGAGAAAGCGACACTTTCCTCTTCAGCCTGCCATGGCTAAGGGCGAACCGAACCAGGCCCCAAGGGCCGAAAGTCAATAGCCAAGGGCGTCAGCCCTTGGAATCGAAGCATACATCCCCGTCGTTGCAACTCCGAAGGAGTGACAGAATGGCGCCGTCGTGCGCCACTGTTGGCTTGTCGAGCGGTGACCGTGGGACTAGGATGCAACAAGGCCCACCGGCGTGGCCCTTGGCGAGTGGACGATTCAAATGACTACACTACAAGATCACTGGTCGACCCTATCGCAACCCGTCGTTGCGCTTCTCGATGACGGTGATGACACTACGTTGTGGGAAGCTGCACTAAACCTCATCCTTTCTGAGGCTTCCTTTCTTGCACGTCACGCGATCACGCAGCCGGCAATCGTCGCTACCATAGGTCGCTGTTCTCATTGGCTACGCCCACATCAAGCACGATGGACCGCAGACGGCGGATTTGCATGGCCATCGGGATATGGCGGTGTCGGCTATTCACGTACCGGTGCGCCTGAATTCGATTGGTCGATATCCGCCGCTTGGAACTCGTCTGCCGATAATTGGCAGCCCATCGCATCCGACTCACGAGAACTGCACGGCAAGAATAAGTTGTTGACATTCAGGGTCACCATTCCGGCACATACGATACAACATCGACAGGCGGCGATTCCGACCGAATGGATGCCCGGTTCGCCAGTCATTCCGAAGCGGCCGTGCCGCCAGATTTACGGCTTTCGACAAATTGAAGGGAGTTGGCAATGCACGGCGACAAGCGATGGCGGACGTCAGCACTACGAACAGGCAAGCAACAGGGCGCATCAACCGCCATCCTAACCATTCGATGCAACATGAAAGTCGCAAATCGCGGCCATCGGTTGTGTTAAGATCATTTCGCAGGATCGCGTCTTGCCGACTTCATTACTGTCGCCCCTCCAGGGCTTTTCGTGTTGATGCCTCGGCCTCCAGGGGCTCGCGCCCCTGGCTATTGACTGTCACCCCTTCGGGGTTGGTGATTGACCATGTCCGATAAACGCAAAAAGCGGAAGTTCAACGCGAAGCGCGAAAGACTCCGTTTGAAGCGGCTGGCGGAAGACGGGCGATCGAAAAACCGGCCCGAAATCCCCGCCGGTGCGGTTCCTGCCGACCTGTCTCAACAGGTTCCGAACAACTCATGGTCTCCGCCCCCTGCGTTTTACGTCGACGTGCTGTTTGAGTGTGTCGATTGCGGAAGCGAGGAGACCTGGACCGGCGAGCAACAGAAGTGGTATTACGAAGTTGCCAAGGGTTCGCTGTACGCGACGGCCGTGCGGTGTGACGTCTGTCGGCAAAAGCGTTCGGAACAAAAGGGACGTGGAGACCCGAGACCGATAAAACACGTGGGATCGCTGATGAAGCGAATTCGCGTTGCGATCGAACCGTCGCTCGAAGAGGCCGGATTCGAGTTCGATGGCGGGAACGAGCCCAAGGTCTGGAGATCTGCTTGGCTCGATTATTCACGCCCGGGCTTGATCCTACGATGTCTGTTTGAACCGTGCGAGGGTCGGTTGATCGCCGAGACGTTGGATGAGGCAACCGAGTGCAGGGTGGTTGCGAATGTCGAATTGAATTTTTCACGCTCGGCAACGGAACTGCTTGAGCGCGTTGACGAATTCACCTCGTTCATCTGTGACTTTCTTCAATCGCTGCCGGCAATCGTCGACTCTCCGGATGGAAGCGACACGTAGCAACCGCGACTAGCCGTAGGCATTGCTTCAGCATTCCAGAACCAACTCAGTGTCGCCGCGTGCGCGTTGTTATGCTGAAGCATAACCTACGTTACTACGCCAGCACGTTCAGCGGCTTGTACTTCCCGCCGAGGACTTCGGCGCTTTTCCAGCCGAGCCAATTTTCTAGCAGCGTGGCGTAGACGCGGCGGAAGTCGGTGTGGTATTTCAGATCGCCACTGGTGAGATCGGTGAGGCTGGGATGGCGGCCGATCAGACCCGGCTTGACGCGCGGGCCGATCAGGAACAGCGGGGCGGCGGCGCCGTGATCGGTGCCGGCGCTGGCGTTCTCGCGCAAGCGGCGGCCGAATTCGCTGAAGGCCAGCGTCAATACGCGGCGGTCGTGGCCACGGCTTTTGAGGTCTTCGCTGAAGGCAGTCAGCGCCCCGGCGAGCTCGCCCAACAGCGCGGCGTGGGCGTTGTTCTGCGCGGCATGTGTGTCAAATCCGTTAAGCGTGACGTAATAGACCCGCGTGCCGAGGTCGGCGTCGATGAGTTGGGCCACGTCGCGCAGTTTGCCCGCCAGCTTGGTCGCGGGATATTGGACGGTCGTCTTACCGCGGCCAAGCACTTCCTGAATTCGCCGGCTGGAGGCGAGCGCGGCGGAGGTGCTGCCGTGCAGAAATTGCAGCAGATCGTTATTCGCGTCGCGCTTGGGCGTGAGGGCTTGTTCAATGGCGCCGACCAGCGCGCGATCCTTGCCGTCGCGGAAGCAAAAACTCTCCAGCGAACGAATCGACGGGACGTTGACTTTCAGGCTGGCCAACGCCAGCGGCTGCTTGCCTTGGCCGAGATGCATCGCCGGCACGTCGGGGCCGACTCTGGCGGCCGCATCGAGCGACGCGCCGAGCCAGCCGACCCGCCGCGGCTGGCCCTTGCGGCGGGCCGTGTGCCAGATGTCCATCGACTCGAAGTGCGAGCGGTTGGGGTTCTCGTATCCGACGCCCTGCACGATGGCCAGCTTTTCGTCTTCCAACAGCTTGGCAAAACCCTCCATCGCCGGATGAAAGCCGGCGTAATCGTCGATCTTGCGGACTTGGTCTTTGCCAATGCGGAGCGTGAAACGATTGCGGCCGTAAGCGTCGTCGGCGTAGGGCACCACCGTGTTCAGCCCGTCGTTTCCGCCGGAAAGCTGCACGACGACCAGCACGTTTTCGCCTTGTTTGTTGTCTTGTTCGCGGGCAGCCGCCTCCAACAAGAAGCCCGGCACGCGCGGCGTCATGGCAACCATCGCAGACGAACCGAGAGATGCGGAAAGAAATCGGCGACGGGTGGTTGACATGGCTCGGCTCCCGATGTGATGCGGTGTTCCCGCGAAATTCACCAGAAAACTAACGATCGAAAATCTCCGCTAATGGTGTTTCGTCACGCAGCGTGACGGACTCACTGCCAAATAGGATAGCGAGAATTAGCGTTCGGTCTGCTTCTTGGCGGCAATCTCCTCGACTAGCGGCAGCAGCTTCTCGGTGATGTATTGGGCGTATGTTTCGGAACCGTCGTCGCAAACGTGGATTCCGTCGTAGAACACGATCATCGGCTGGTCCCAGTCGGCGACATTTTCTTTGAGGTGGCGCACGAGATCGATGACGGTGACTCCTTCCTGAGTGCCAACCTCTCGGATCACTTCGTTAAACAGATCTTGAGATCCGAGGTCCGCCCAATCAGGCGTAAGCTCGTTACTGCTACCAGAAAAAGGTTGAGTCATAAGAACCGGCCGAATGCCCAGGTCGCGGCAGAGGTGAATGATGACGTGGAGTCGCCGCTGGAAGAGATCGACATTCAACGTCTTGGCGATGGCGGGGTCGGTTCTCCGCTCGCGGTTGTGCAGCGCACCCGGCTGAGGTCCCCGCGAAAAACTCTTCCGCAATAGGGCCGCCAGATAAACGCGCTTGGTGAGGGAATGCTTCATCCATTGTCCGACCGTGTCGAGCGAAAGCGGTTTTCCGCCGCGCGAACGGTAATCCCCGTCCCTGGCAAGACAGCCCACGTCGTTGGCCGCATTCATGACGACTATGATGTCGGGTCGGTCGGCGGCCACGTGGTTGAACACGATGTTGATCGAGTCGTGCAGCGTATTGCCCGAACGGGCCGCGTTGAGCGTGTTGACTTTCCATCCCCGCTCGTCCAGAAGTTGTGAAACTCGGGCGGGAAATCTCACTTCTTCGCGGACGGCGAAGCATTCGGTCGTGGAGCCCCCGAGGAACGCAACGGTCGCGATCGGCTGTTCGTGTTGGAAGGACGGCAGAATATACGACCTGGCGTCGGTTCGCAGCCTGACCGTCGATGGTTCGTCGTCTAACTGCGATCGATCGATTAGGTAATCTCGATTTGCTTGATGAATCCGAAGATGAACAACATGTTCGGCCGAGTCGCCAGCGTAGGAGTTGTGCCAGAGGAGCCGGAGCGCCGCTTCACATATTCCGAGCGTCAAAAACATGGCCATGAACGTCGCCAGGACTTTGACTCGCCGTGACGTTTTCCGCCGCGGGCCTGCGCCAGAAGCCGGCGGCGCGGTTTCTTGCTTCGACATGACAACTCCACCAGGATGAGCGTGCAGAAGGAACGGCGCAAACGCGGCTCCGCCGACAATCACCGCCACAATTTACTATCCTAACACCCGGTTACGGGGCTGGCAAGCAACATGCGCCACAACGACGTCGCTCGTCGCCGGCGCTAGCTTCGGAAAACTCCGCAACCTCCAAACGATCACAAAAGAGAAAAAGTACGTCGTATTTGTCGCGTCGTGCTGTTTCGGTGGCCAAGTTCCGAGGCGCTGTCGACCGTTCAGGGGCTGCTAGCCCAACTGAAACTCCGGCAATAAACTCATCGCGTGAATTACCGTGCCGACGGGCTTGCCCGCAGCGCCGCCGGTCGAGCGTGCGAGTTTCACCAGCGGCTCGCGAGCCTTCCGTGGAATCGGCACAGCGACGAGCAACTCCAGCAGCCAATCGACGACTTCTTCCGGCGAGGTGGCGCCGCAACGCTCGGCGAGCTGCGCCAAATCACCGGCGGCAAACTTGCTTTCCTCGCCGCTGACCAAGCGGCCGACGAGATTCGCCCGGCCCAACAACGTCGAGGTGTTGATCCAGTATCGCCCGCCTTCCCAGCCTTTGACGTTGGGCGGAAAGAAGACCGCCTGGCCCAGCTGCGCCAGCTCTTCGGCCAAGCGATAAACATTCGTCGCGCCACCCAGCGCCCGCAGCAGGCCCACACTCAGTTCCACCGGCGAGCGAATTTTCCGGCCGACCGAGGCGCCGGAAAAAAATAACCGGCTCGACAAAATCCGCTCGATCACAGGCCCTGTCGTGAAGTCGTTCTTTCGTAACTGCTCGGCCAGCGGGTCAATCAGCGCCGGCGGCGGTGCGGGCTCGTCGCAGACGAAAAACCGAAACAGCTTGCCGGCGATAAACTCGGCCGCGGCCGGCTGATCCAGCACAATCCGCACCGCGTCCTGGCCGCCGAAATTGCCCGTCTTGCCGAAAAACGTCTTGCTACCCTCGTCGTGTTGAAACTCCCTGAATCGGAATCGGCCATTGCGGACTTCCCAGCCGGTGAAACAGCGGGCGATTTGCTTGATGTCTTGCTCGCTGTAATTTCCCTCGCCCAAACAAAACAGCTCCATCAACTCACGGGCGTAGTTTTCATTCGGCCGCACCTTGCGATTGGTGGTCGAATCGAGATAGATCAGCATGGCCGGGTCGCGCGAGACGGCCTGCACCAGCGGCCCGAATTTTCCCAGGGCATGTTGGCGGAGCAACTCGTGTTGGGCCAGCATCAATCGCGGGTCGGTTACCTTGGCGGCGCTGGTGGCGAAGTGACCGTGCCAAAACAGCGTCGTCTTCTCCAGCAGCGGATGCGGCGCGCCGATCATGCGATGCAGCCACCAGGCCGAAAGGTTCTGTGGGTTGCCGGTGGCCAGCATCGCCTCGGCCAGATCGCGCGACTGTCGCTCGAAAGCCTCGTCGGTCTTGGGGCCGCGGACGAGCTGCGCGACCAGCTCCGCCGGCTCTTGTTTGACCGCCGCAGTGAGCTGATCCCACGTCGCGGCGAAGCCGGCCCGGCGATACAGATGCGCCGCCAGGGCGCGATTCCACGGCCGCTTCGCATCCGGCACAAACGGCTGCCAGGCCTGCCGCGGATCGATTTTCGATAGGTCGCTGTTCATCAGCGGTTTCCACCTCCTCAGCCATCAATCCTTGCTTCCGTTGCTTGAAGCCTCCTGAAATCGCAGACCGACTTCCAGCCGCATCGACTGCTTGTCGGTGCTCAACTTCAGCGACACGTCTTTCGCCCAGCCCAAGACGCCCAGCAACATGCCGATTTCGGCTTCGGCCTGCTGGCGGGTGTGACCTTTTTCGAGCACGTTTTGGGCCACCAGTTGTTTTCGGTTGTCGTCCAGCACCGCGTGCAGCGTTTGTGCATTGAGTTGCAATTGCGTGTTGACGGTATGCTTCGCGGCCGACGTCTGTGGTGCCTTTACGAGCGTCACCAACTCCCGGGCAAGTTGCTTCGTGCTGGCGATGATTAGCCAGTCGTCCAAGAGGCCAATCGACGGTGAGAAATTGTAGTTGATCTTGCCGATCGCTTCCTTCTCGTCTTCTTCATCCAACAGGTACGTCGCCGAGACGATCTTGCCACCCTCGTGGGTCTCGGTGTCGAGATCAAACTGCGGCTGGCCGTTCTGCGCGCCGGCGATGTTCAGGAACCCGATGATGCTCTGATAGGCCACCTTCATTCGCCGGCTGGTCTTGGCGGGGTTTTTCAGCCGAAAGACGATCGCCCCGGCCGGCAGCTTGATCGCGGGCGTCGGTAGATCGCTCTTTGTAAAATCCTGTCGGGCCAACACGAACTGAATCTCCGGCCGCATCGACCCCAGCACGTCCTCGCCGAAGTCTTGCCCCGCGAATAAGTTCGACAGGTCGCTGTTGGCCTTCGACAAGCCGGCGTTGGCCTTTTCGTCGAAGATGTCCGGAGCCGCGTTCCACATCCCGCCCAGATCGCGGTAGGTGCTTAGCGACAGCAGCATCTGCTTCGGCAGCAACAGCGGCGGCGCGGCCGCATCGCCCTTTGGCCCGAGATAATAGGCCCGGCCTTTGCTCGTCCAGCCTCGCTGGTGCGGCGTGGCCAGCACAAGGCGGGCCTGCTTGTCGTCCAGATAGAGCGACCCGGTGGCGCAAGGCGTCTGGCCCAGCGTGTCGAGGATT
>JADFKK010000102.1 GCA_022564995.1 Planctomycetota bacterium
GCACAAAGCAATTCTCGGCGAGCGGCGGCCGTTAGACCGCTGGTAACTCGTCCTTCTGTTTCGAGATTTTTGCGCACGGATACAATACCCCCCAAGCTAACGCTCGCGGCTCGCCGTGGAACGTCCGCACACGGAAACATAGGCCCCTGGGGCCTGCTGGGCTGGAAACCAACACGAACTGCTGGGCCGCCTTCGCATGGCGGATCGACCGGGATCGTCGTAATCGGTATCATCGGGCGGGTTACGGCGATTTGGAGGGCGTCGCTGCGGTGTGGTCACGACGGGCGCAGGCGGTTGGTCACCCATTGGTTACTGAATGCATCGAAGTTTACAGAATCGCCGCGAGAACTGTCAACCGCGGGTGCTGGGGCGTGTGAGGACGGGGTGCCACGAATCGCGTCCATCGCTCACCGGCGGGACGCCGGTGCCACGGCCTGGTTCATGGCCCGGCGGATTTCCAATCCAGCCGCCGGATTCACCATGATCGCGGTGGCCAGTTGAACCGATGTGGCGCCAGCCGACAAATAGGCCTTCACATCGGCCGCCGTGGCGGCCCCGCCGACTCCGATTAGTTCGAGGTCAACCTTTCGCTCCGCGACCAGATCGGCGAACAATCGGGTTTGTCGTAGCGAGGCCTGGAGCGTGGCGGCGCCGCAGATGCCGCGTTGTTGGCCATCGAACAGTCGCTTACCGCCCGAGTCAACGACCGTGGTGGCTACGCTGTTGGTCATGGCCAGCGCGTTGACGTGCGGCCCGACGGCATCGAGCAGCGTGGCCGCCGCCTGTGGTTGTTCGACGTGACCAATCTTGACGACGAAGGGCGTTTGGCCGATCGCCGCGCGGACCCTCTGGGCTACCAATGCGGCGTCTTGCGGCTGCGTGTAAAGCTGCCCATCGCACGTCGCCACGTTGGGGCAAGAAAAATTCGTCTCGATCACGTCGGCCCCCGCCTCGACGGCCCAACGGGCACACTGGGCGTAGTCGTCGGCCAACTGGTCGATCGTCCAGCCCTCTTGCACCGTGCCGACCACCGAGACCGACAGCAGCTTGCCCGCCGGCAGCCGATCGCGGGTCTGCTGCACGTCGTCCCGCCACACGTCGGGCGTCTTGGACGGCATGCCGAACGAGACGGCCCAGCTTCCCCGCATCTGCTCGATCGCCGGCAGATCGCTTTCGCCGCCCCGCAGCGGCCCACACTCGACCGGCTGCAAATTCGGCAGCGGGTAACAGGCTCGCTCGCGGCTGCGGACCGTCTTGTACGTGAGCACATCAAAGCCTAGGCTGGCGTAGTACAGCACCCAGCGGCCGTTGAGCAGCGGCCCGGCCGGAATCCCCAGCGGGCTGTCGACCTTTCGTCCGCAGAACGACCACTCGCCCGGCACCGCAGGCACGTCAAGCTCGACCGGATCGGGCGCGTGGCGGTAGTTCCAGTCGTAGCTTCGCGCTGGGTCATATCGCGGCAGGTCGTGGAGGTCGGCGTCAGGCATGGCCTCATTCTACGATCATTCCCGGCCGGGCGCAATCTCCGACGAGGAGTTTTCTACCCCAAAAACCCCCGGCCGAGCCGTTTACAGCGGCCCTCGGCCCGGTCACACTGTTGTAGGTCGCCGGCTTGCCGCGGCGCATGCCGCTCGGATTCGCCGCGGCAAGCCAGCGGCCTACGGCCTGCTTCGTTCATCGCCCAATCAAGAAAACAACGGAGAAACAGATCATGACACGCACGAGCTTCGCAACGCTTCTGGCTTTGATTCTGCTGGTGCCCTCGGTACGCGGCGCCGAAAAAGACGATGGCTGGGTCAAGCTGTTCGACGGCAAGACGATGAAGGGCTGGAAGGCCAATGAAAACACGAAGACCTGGACGGTCCAGGACGGCGCACTGGTGTGCCACGGGCCACGAAGCCACCTGTTCTATGTCGGAGACGACAAGCCGTTTATGAATTTCGAGTTCAAGGCCGACGTGATGACCACGCCCGGCAGCAACTCCGGCATTTACATTCACACGCGATACCAGAAGAGCGGCTGGCCGAAGCACGGCTACGAAGCTCAAGTGAACAACACCCACGGAGATCCCAAGAAAACCGCCAGTCTGTACGGAGTGGTTGACGTGCTGAAGGCCCCGGCCAAGGACGGCGAGTGGTTCACCCAGCACATCATCGTCCGCGGCAAGCGGATTATCATCAAGATCGACGGCAAGACGCTGATCGACTACACCGAGCCGAAAGACAAGAAACCCGGCAAGAACTTCACCCGCGTGCTGGCCGGCGGCACGTTTGCCTTCCAGGCCCACGACCCCAAGAGCAAGGTTTATTTCAAGAATGTGAAGGTCAAGCGGCTGAAATAGTGGGCTGGGGACTGGGAAAAACGGAGCCGCCGTGTCCCCACGGCGATGATCGTCGCTGCGTACTTAGGTACTCAGTACTCAGTACGTTCATCTGCGATTCCGCTTTGACCCCCCGAAAGAGGCACATCCTGGGGCAGTTGTGTTCGCCGCGCAATATCAGGCTGCAACCGCGACGGGCGGGGTTGGCCTGTGTGGCAAATTTTTCTGGCCGGTAGCTGAATTCGCAAGAATTCATTCCGCCCGGAAAACACTGAATTCTTGCGAATTCAGCTACTTCCGAAACCGCCAGAAAAAAATGCCGCACAGGGGTTTGCTTGCAATTTGCCAAGCGGCCAACTATCATAATGGGCGCCATCTTCTTTCAGATACGTCTTTCAGATACGTCATCACTAACCGATCATTTATTCTTTGCAAGGGAGTCGAACGGACATGTTTAGGAACGCCATGTTCACGCTGTTGGGGATCGCGCTGTTGAGCCCCTTATCACTGTTGAGCCCCTCCTCGATCCTGGCCCAAGATCTTCCCTTGCGGGAGTTCTACGGCCAAGGGGTTCATGCGTATTTCGCGGGCGAATATAAAGACGCGTTGGAGAATCTCAGCGCGGCCGCCGACGGCGATTCGGACGATCCGCGGGTGTATTACTTTCGAGCGCTGACGCTGATCCAATTGGATCGTGCCGCTGAGGCCCAAGACGACTTCATCAAAGGTGCCGACTATGAAATCGCCGACGCGAATCAAATCTACCCGGTGAGCAAATCGCTCGAGCGGATTCAGGGCCGCACTCGTCTCAAACTGGAGCGTCATCGCGCGAAGGCGCGCATCGAACGGTTCAAAAAAAGGCAGGCAGCCATCCGCGCGCGTTACGAGCGCGTGCAAGAGGCGGGGGCCGATACGGTGCGTCCTACGATTGAAGGCGACGATCCTCCGGTCCTTCCGAAGGACGAGCCCAAAACGACGACGCCCGCAGCCGATCCTTTTGACAACGCACCCAAGCCGCCGGCCCCCGCTCCGAAACCAGCGACGACGCCGAAGCCCGACGAAACCGATCCGTTCGGTGCGGTCACGCCAAAGCCGGCACCCACAGCGAAGCCCGACGAGGCCGACGATCCGTTTGGTGCCGCTCCAAAACCGGCCCCAAAGCCCGCAACGAAGCCCGACGAAGCCGATCCGTTTGGTGCCGCGCCCGCCGCGCCCCCGCTTCCTGAGCCAGAAAAGAAGCCCGCCCCGGCCGCTGAGAAAAATCCGGCCGATGACAAAAAGCCGGTGGACAAGGACGATCCGTTCGGTGGTGCCCCGGCCGATGACAAGAAGCCGGCCGACAAGGACGATCCGTTCGGCGACGATGCGGATGATGCCACAGATGATGCCGACAAGAAACCGGCCGACAAGAAACCGGCCGCCAAGAAACCGGCCGACGATGATCCGTTTGGTGCGTAACTGCCCGGGCCGGTCAACACGGTCGCTCGATTGATTTGAAATGACGAGCCGGTCACCACGGTGGCGGGCTCGTTTTTTCGTTTTGGGCCACTCGCGTGAGGTTGCAGGTTTGAGTTCGAGCGGCGGTTGGTTTGCTACGCCGCAAGCGGCAACTTGAGTCAGATGTCTCGAATATCTGCCCTTTCCCAGCGAATAGCCCTTGGCGCGTGCCGTTGCGATCGAAGCGGTCGTCTGCCGATGCGTAGCACTATGTTACGATTTCATCTGCGGTGGAGCCCACGCTGGGTTCGTTTTTCTTACTTTCCACGACGGGACGGGGACCATGAGCATTGCACTTACTTGTCCAAAATGTCAGGCGACGTTGCGAGTGGGGGCAGAAACCGCGGGCCGCACGGCGCTGTGTCCGCAGTGTAACGCCGAGTTTCAAGTGCCCGAGATCGCCGCGGCCCAGGTCGACGCGGCCGAACCGCCCGCCGCCGCTGCGTCATCTGCCGCGCCGCCCGCATTGGGAAAATTCTGCCAAAGCTGCGGCTCGCAACTCATCGTGCATGCCGAAATCTGCCCCCAGTGTGGCGCGGAGCAGTTGCATGGCGCCGCGGCAGGCGGCTCGTCCGCCACGCCGGCCGAGATTCAGCAGGCCGCCAGCACCAAAATTGCCGCGGGCATCTGCGGAATTTTTCTCGGCTACCTCGGTATCCACAAATTTATCATGGGCCGCACCACCGAGGGCGTGATCATGCTGCTAGTCTCGGTTCTATCCTGCGGCTTCGCGGCGTTGGTGATGAGCGTCATCGGCATCGTCGAAGGCATCATCTACCTGACCAAATCTGACGAAGACTTCTACCAAACCTACATCGTCGAAGAAAAAGGCTGGTTCTGACGTCGCGTCGTGCGGTGAGCGGCACGGCGCTGGCCGCCGGTGAACTTGCGTCACGCTTTCCCGCGAAAAACCCGCCGCTAGCGTCTGTCGAAAAATCCTGTAGGAGGCGACTCCCGTCGCCGATTCCGGTGTGAAGCGTCCATTCTCGGCGACAGGAGTCGCCTCCTACACCCGCGGCTAGCGCCTTGCGGCTCACTTCAGATAGTTTCCGCCGCGTCTCCGGGGCTCCGCGGCCCGCTGCTGAGCACCTTATTAAGGCCGAAGAACGACGCGCCGACGGCGGCCCAGGCGGCCGGATAGTACAACAGTGCCGGGTTTTTTAGAAAATAGACGCCCAGACCGATCACGATCACCATGCCAATCGCTAACAGAGCCGGAAGTTTCATCGATTGCGGTCCCTTTTATCGGTCGATCGTCGTCACCATGGATTGGGCCATGGATTGGTTGGTGCAAAAGTGCGACCAGCGTCGCTCCAAATCCTCAAGCTGTTCCTCCAGCCAGACGGAAAATGATAGCTCACCACCGGCCGTGGGCTGCCGCATTTCCTGCGGATCGACCTGCCAGTTCAGCTGGGAGGGCGATGGATCCAGTGGCTTGTAGGCTGCTTGTCGGGTCATGATTTCGCTCGCTGCGCCATGCGGTCAATTCGTGTCCACGACTAAACCGCAAGCGGTGTACCGGAAGCCAGCGAAATCGTCCAGTCACCGGTCGTAAGTCGTTGGCTGCGACGGGACTTAGGGTCTTTCGACAGACGACGCTGTCGATCAACCGGCACGCTCAGTGTCGCCGAAACGCAGCGCCGCTGTCAAGCGATGTCGGGTAAATTGAAAAAAATTCAAGATCCGGACCAAGATGGACCCGGCCGCGGCGAAGAGTCTGTTGTGATGGCATAAGAGAATGCCTCAAACCGGACCGTTCATTTCCGCTTTTTCGTCGGAGGGCTGAGCCATGTTGAAGAAAGCATTGTTTGTCGTCGGAGGCCTGGGCCTCCTGGGAACCCTATTTTTTGGTCGCGACTGTGCCAGTTATATCGGCACCTCGATCGGCTGGGCACGCCAATCGATCAGCGACAGCGTGCCCATCAAGTTTCAGATCGCGCGGGCTCGCGAGATGTGTGACAAGCTTGACAAGCCCATCGAACAGAACATGCACCTGATTGCCAAGGAAGAAGTCGGGGCGGAGCGCCTGGCCAAGGAAATCGAGCGGGCAGAAGCCAAGGCCCAGAAGGAGGAAGCAGACATCAAACAATTGACGGACGATTTGAGCGACGGGCAGGCGTTCTACGTGTACGCCGGTCGCAAGTTCACCCAGAAGCAGGTAAAGACGGACCTGACGCGTCGTTTTGAGCGGTTCACGACCGGTCGTAACACGCTCGACAGCCTGCGCGAGACCTACCAGGCCCGCCTTCGTGGCTTGCAAGCGGCTCGCGACAAGCTGGTGGCGATGCAGGCCGCCCAGCGTCAATTGGAAGTCGATATCGAGAATCTGGCCGCACAGCAGAAAATGGTCGAAGTGGCTCAGGCAACAAGCGAGCTGAACATTGACGACAGCGAGTTGGGCCAGTTGCGACAATTGGTCGGCGACGTGAAGGCCCGCCTCGCGGTGGCCGAGAAGCTCGCCAATGCGAGCCAGAACTATCGCGGCGACATTGAGGTCACCGCACCAGATTCGGACGACATCGTCAAGAACGTCAAAGATTACTTCGAGCTGGATCGCCCGCAGGTGGAAGAACTTGCTTCACAGCCGATCGAACTCGACTGAATCGCTTGGCAAACGGGAATGGGTGGCAGGTGGGGAGCGTGCCCAAAGTAGACGCGGCGTCTCGCCGCGCTTTCGGCAGCGATTGCGTGGGACCGCAACGCTCGCCGAGAGCCAAGGGCGCGTCTCCCCACAACTTTCCTAGTCCCTCGCCCCTAATCTCTAACTCCTTACCCCCTAACCCCTGTTTCCACCCATGTTCCAGCCCTGGCGAATCAAACTGCGAGAAGCCCAAACGGCGCTTCGCAGTGGCCGGCTGGACGAGGCAGGGCGGCTGTTACGGCAGAGCGATCTGCACGAATATCAGCCAGCCCAGAAGCTCTCCGCCCAGGTGGCCCGGGGGATGGTTCGCCGCGGCCGGCAACATTTGGCCCAATGCGACACGTCGGCCGGCTGGCACGATCTCGAACTGGCCAACGGCCTGGTCGGCGAGACGGATGAAGTGACCAAATTGCGAGTTCAGCTGGTGGAGCGGGCCGTGGCCGAAATCGAACGATACCTGTCGGCCGACGACCCCGATGCGGCGATCGACCGAATCGAAAGGTTGAACAGCCGGGGGCTCGACAGCAGCCGGTTGCGGGCGCTGGGACAAATCGCCCAGCGTCTGCATCAGGCCCAAGTCCATGCCAAGCGGGGCGATTTGGCCGAGGCCCAGCGAGCCGCGTCGGCCGCCCTGGCCCTGCGTCCCGACTGGAAGGTGCTCCGCCGTCACGAACAGTCGTATAGTCAGAAAGCGGCCCGAGGCCGTAAAATTGCCCAGGCCCTGCACAAGGCCCTATCAGAGCAGAAATGGCCGGCGGTGCTGACCGCCGCCGAAGCAATGCTGGACATCTCGCCGCAGTCGGTCATGGCGTTGGACGCGCGCCGGCGGGCCTGGCAGGCCGTCGGTAGCGAAGTGGAAACCGCGCCGCGTCGTGGCGAAGAACACGCTCGCCGGGCCGCCTGGCGAAAGAGCACCACAGCGGGCCTGAAAGCCTCGAAGGTCGATACCGTGGGAACACCAAACACCGACAGCCGATTCGTGCTATGGATTGACGCCGTGGGCGGGTTCCTGGTCTGTCTGGGCGACGAAATTGTGCTCGGCCAGCCCGTGCCGGGTAGCGCCCTCGACGTGCCGATTCATGGTGACCTATCCCGCCGGCACGCCAAGATCCGCCGCGACGGCGAAACCTATCTGCTCGACCCGCTGCGTGAAACCCGCGTCGAGGGTCGTGAGGTAAAACAACTGAGGGAATTGGCCGACGGAGACTTGATCGAAC
This sequence comes from Planctomycetota bacterium, assembly GCA_022564995.1. Lineage (GTDB taxonomy): Bacteria > Planctomycetota > Planctomycetia > Pirellulales > JADFKK01 > JADFKK01. The sequence goes on from JADFKK010000102.1 coordinate 7,676, forward strand.
TGGGCCAGAGCGTGCAACTACGATTTCGCAAGCCGCACCCGCTCAGCGCGACGGCACGGCTCGACTTCGAGAGCCATCACCGCTCGCACCCGGGCACCGATTCGGTGTTGCTGATGGCCGACACGTGCGTGTTGGGGCCGAAGCCGACCAGCCACGTCGTCTGCCGCAATTGGAACGATGAGGTGATGCTGTTTCGCCAGGGCGACGACCTGTCTTGCCGCAGCCGTCAGCCCTTCGAAATCGACGGTCGCCCCACCCAAGGCCGCGGCCCCATGACCCATAACTCGCAAGTCACCGGAGACCAGTTTTCGCTAAGTTTGGAGGCCGTTTGACCGCCGATTTCCATAAAGCCGCGACCGCTGGTCGCGCCGACATAACCATGTAGCGGAATTCGCAAGAATTCAGACAAGCAACGCCGATTTGAATTCTTGCGAATTCAGCTACCAGACGCAGATCACCAGCACCAATCCTAGACAACCCCACAGCCCAGCAGTTACGCTAGAACTTAACCACCCTGGTCCCATGAACATTCAACCCACGCAAGCCGGCAAGCTCGACAGGCCGCGAGGTAGTGCGATGAAGTTCACCTATCCCAGCGGATCGAAGCCGCTCGAGGGCTATACGATCAAGCGCGGCATCGGCCAGGGCGGCTTCGGCGAGGTTTACTTCGCCACCAGCGACGCCGGCAAGGAAGTGGCGCTCAAGCTGATCCGGCGAAATCTCGACGTCGAACTGCGGGGCGTGACCCACTGCCTGAATCTCAAGCATCCCAACCTCGTCGGCCTGTTCGACATCCGCAGCGACGAGAACGACGACCGCTGGGTCATCATGGAATACGTCTCCGGCGAATCGCTCGAAGACGCCATCGACCGCAATCCCAACGGCATCCCGCTGGAAGAGGCGATCCACTGGATGCACGGCATCGCTGCCGGCGTGGCTTATCTGCACGACAAGGGCATCGTGCATCGCGATCTCAAGCCGGGCAACATCTTCACCGACGAAAGCGTGGTCAAGATCGGCGATTACGGGCTGAGCAAGTTCATTTCGTGCAGCCGCCGCAGCGGACAGACCGAAAGCGTGGGCACGGTTCATTACATGGCGCCCGAGGTGGCCAACGGCCGCTACGGCAAAGAGATCGACATTTACGCCCTGGGGATTATTTTCTGCGAGATCCTCACCGGCCGTGTGCCGTTCGAGGGCGAGAGCATCGGTGAGGTGTTGATGAAACATCTCACGGCCGAACCTGATTTGTCCGGCTTGAACCCACCGTTCCGCGATGCCGTTGAGAAGGCACTGAAGAAAGACCCCGACGAGCGCGTTGGCTCGGTCGCCGAGTTGATGGCGATGTTGCCCAAGCCCGCAGAAGGGGCGTTTCAGCCGCTGCCGCGGGTGGAAGCGGTGTCGGTTGTCGAAGCGACCATGGTGGAGCCTCACAGCGGGTCAATCCGCCAAGACGACAAGCCGCCGATGGCTCAGCTCGTCGAGCGATCCGGCCCCGCCGAGGAGCCGCTGTGGAAAGCAATCCGCACGGGCGGAGGCAACATTCGCGAGTGGTGGGAAGAGCTTCCCTTCGCGCCGTGGTTCAAATGGACGGTGGCGATTGTCGTGCTCATTGTATTAGCCAATTCCGTGCCGGTCGCTGCTTTTCCCTTAATCCCGATAGTCGCGATGGCCCTGGGTGTTTATGCGATCTTTTATGCGATCTATTGGGTCGTGCGGACGATCATGGGCGCCTATGGCGTAACACTCAGCACCACGGTATCGGGCCCAGCACCGCCTGCAACACCACCGCCCGCCACAGCCCCGCCGTCGGTCGCGGCCCCGCCGCCGCAAATTCACCCCGCGCGTCGCTTGGGGCGCCGGCTGCGTCGCAGCCGCCATAGTGCCCAGGCCGATTTGTTGGCCAAAACGCCACGCCAACGATTCACCGAGCTGACCGGGTCGCTGCTGTTCTCGGCCATCGTGGTGGCCGTGGTGTCAGTCGTGACGTCAATTCTCAGTGCCAATGCCAGCGGTCAATCGTTCGACGCTGGCGTTTTCGCCGCCCTCGCGCTAACCGGAATCGCCGGCTGTTGGGCCGTGTTGATTCCGGCGAAGTTTTGGGAAGGCCGCGAAGGAGAGCAGGCGCTGCGGCGGTTTGTGATGCTGATGATCGGGTTGGCCCTCGGCTTAGCGGCTTTCGGCATCGACAAGACGATGATGATTCACCATTCGAGCAACGACTTCGGTGAGGCGATCATGGTTGGCCAAGGGTTCGACGAGGCGCTTTTCGGCCCGCAGGGATCGCTTCTTTTGCCATCGTACCTACTGTACTACGGAACCTTGTTCCTGATCGTCGCCTGGTGGCGTCAGGCCGACCCGCTGCGCTCGAGCCGGCTGCGGCTGTGGCCCACCTGCGTCACCCTTTTGTTCGCTTGGATCGCCTGTTACCTTTGGCCGTTTCCGCTCGCCTGGGGAGCCATGATCGCCGTGACCATCTCCCTCGGCGTGCAGCTCGCCAGCCCCTGGAAACAACGCAACCGTTCGCTCGCCGAAACCATCTAACCCCATAAAGCCGCCAGGCGTTGGCCGCGCCAACGTAACCGATCAACCCATCGTGAGCCGCAAGGCGCTAGCCGCGGGTTTTTCCGTGAGCCGCAAGGCGCTAGCCGCGGGTATTACAAGGGAAACCGTAACCATAACGGACCGGCGGCTAGCGCCGTGCCGCTCACTAACCCCATAAAGCCGCGACCGCTGGTCGCGCCAACGTAACCGATCAACCCATCGTGAGCCGCAAGGCGCTAGCCGCGGGTATTACAAGGGAAACCGTAACCATAACGGACCGGCGGCTAGCGCCGTGCCGCTCACGCTCGCCGAAGTGCGAACCAACACAGGATCGAAAGAATGATGATCGCCCCCGTCGGATTGCTGCTACTCGTCGGCGCCGTCCTGCTCGTTTGGTGGCTGGCCAAGCAGGCGCCCGGCTGGGTCGTCGCACTGCTCGGCGGCGGACTGGTGTTGATGGGCGCAGTCGCGGCGCTGCTGATGTTGAGCTACGCACGCACCGAAAGCCGCGTGGTTCAAGTTCAAGGGGCCCAATCAGCAACGGACGAAGTGATCGAGCTTTCCGAAGCGGAAGAGGCGAGGCTTCACGTTCACGCGACGGGCTCTGCGGCCGAAGCCAAGCCGCTGGCCATAGAGTCCAGCGAGGCCGCATCGCACGAAGACTGGCCCTACCGCGGACGACATCCGGCCGATGATGGCCCGCATCGTGCCGCCACTTGGAATCTGGCCATTGGCGGCCTGCTGCTGATCGTGGTCGTCGGCGTGGGGCTATTGGTCGGCTTCGTCGCGTTATGTATCTATCTGTTCAAAAAACACCCCGCCCTGATCGTGCTACCGATCTTCGGCGGCCTGGGGCTCGCGGTCGTCATCCTGGGGTTTGCTTGGGTGGCAGTGGACAGCCCTTCAATCGTATACTCCGAGCCAAGCAGATTGAGCGCTTCCGCGGAGCCCGACCTCGCTGAGCCACCGTTGATGAACGCGCGTCATGTCCTTCATGCGCCGTCGCCCGGCACGGTGAAGGAGATATTCGTGCTTGACCAGGCCCACGTCGACAAAGACGACGTTTTGCTGCGGCTAGAGAATAAGCTGCTGCAAACATCTCACGACAAGATACTGACCGCCATCGTTGATATCGACGAACAATTAAAGGATGCAGGCGACGAAGCCAAGAAAACCGAGCTCGAAAAAACTCGCTCCGCCCAGCAAGCTCTGCTCGACGACATCGACGAACAAATCGCCCAGTTGGAAATCAAGAGCCCCATCACCGGCCACGTCGACGCGCCGAATCTGAGCGGCCTGCTGAATCAAGCCGTTAAGGCCGGCGACGTCCTTCTGCATATTTCTGAGACGGCCCCGCCCGCCGATATCGCTGTTGAAGGGGCCGACAGCGCCCCAAAGCCGCCGGAATGGACCGAGTCGCTCAAGCTGTCTCGCATCGACGGCGTCGACCGACAGACGGTCGTCATCGGGCCGCACCTCAATCTGGACCGACATGACGACGAGCTGTACCAGGAAATTCACGCGGTCATGCGAACCTACGTCGAGGGGCTGCCCGGGGTCGATTCCGCGCAGCATTTTCGCGTGCCCGTTGACTACATCAACGACAACATCATCCGTGCCGAATACATCGAGACTCACGATTACTCGGTCGGCCGTATGAAACGGAAATTTGTGTTGCTCCAGTTCGACCATCGCGTCAAGAAAGAGATCGAGGAGATGTATCGCGATAAGCTGCTTGAAAATCGGCTCAGCTTCGCCGCAGTCGGATCTTGCCTGCTGCTGATGCTGATCGGCACCGTCTACGGATACCTGAAACTCGACACACAGACCAAGGGGTATTACACGGGGCGATTGAAGCTGGCGGCCGCAGCGGCCATAATGGTCGTAGCCGGCCTCGCCACCAAGCTGTGCGCGTACTATTTTTAGCGGCTTTCACCGTCATGTTCGCCACCGGCGGGATCATTGGGTACGGGCGTCGTGCCAGCTTAGCAGGAATGTGGGAAGCGTCTATGTGCGGTAACGTCGTCATGAATGGTACGCAGGGGACTGGAGACTGGGGACTGGGGACTGGCAGGACGCTCCTCATTTCCCAGGCCCCAGCCCCCAGTCCCTAGCCCCCGAACCGCGCGAGCATGCGCACCCGTCTCTCCAGCTTCCATCACTATCATGTCTCCCGCCGCCGAGTCGGACATTTTGCTGGTCTCACGCGTCCGTCAGGGCGAGGGCGACGCGTGGAGTCAACTCATCGCCCGCTTTCAGGGCCGGCTGCTGGCCTTTGTCGAGAGCCGCATTGGCAATCGCGCGGCGGCCGAAGACGTGGTGCAAGAGACGTTCATCGGTTTTCTGACCAGCCTGCCCAATTTCGACGAGCAGCGACCCCTGGAAAGCTATCTGTTTTCCATCGCCGCCCACAAGCTAACCGACCACTTGCGTCGCGAGGGCCGCCGACCGACCCTGCCGCTATCGTCCAACAGCAGCAGCCAGGGCGATCGCGATTTGCCCGGCGCGGCGCGGGCGGCCAGCAGCATCATGCGCTCCGGCGAGCGGAAGGGCCTGGAATCGGACGCGCTGGCCGGCGCCGTAGGCGAGCAAATCGAGCGCTGGAAAAAACGGGGCGATTGGACCAAGCTCAAGTGCATCGAACTGCTGTTCGTCCGCGGCATGGTCAATAAACACGCCGCCCTTCAGCTCGAAATCAGCGAACAAGCCGTCGCCAATTACAAATTCGACTTCCTCGCCCGCTTGCGGACCACCATCCGCAGCCAAGGCCTGCCGGAAGATGTGTTTCCGAATTTAACGGGAGAGTAGGTTGGGCACTGCCCACCAATCAGTGAAATCCGAAATCGTAAGCACCAAATCCTAAACAAATCAGAATGAATCAGAATGAATCAAAATAAACCATGGCTCAAACTATCTGCGTACATCTGTGATGATCTGCGGACCTCACTGATTGCCAATGGAATCCGTCCGCAGATTACGCAGAGATACGCAGATAGAGTCGTGGCGCAATGTACGAGACGTCTCCGTCGCGCAAGGCATTTGGGCATTCGGCCATTAGGATTTGTTTAGGATTTAGGATTTCGTGCTTTTACTCAAGGATTGTCCCATGTCTCGCTACTCTATTGCAGAATTCGTGGAAACCACTCGTCAGCAGGATCGCGGCGAGGGGAAGTTTGAGCTGGAGAGTCCCCGGCTGTTGGAGGTCAACCTCAACGGGATGGTCTGGACCAAAACCGGCTCGATGGTGGCCTATGTCGGACAGATCAAGTTCGAGCGCGAGCGCATCTTGGAAAAGGGCCTCGGCAAAATGCTCAAGAAGGCCGTCACCGGCGAAGGCGCCCGGCTCACCAAGGCGACTGGCCAGGGCCGGCTGTATCTGGCCGACACGGGCAAGAAAATTTCGATTCTTGACCTGCACGACGAATCGATGTTCGTCAACGGCAACGACCTGTTGGCCCTGGAGGAGAGCATCGAGTGGGACATTAAGATGATGAAAAAAATGACCGCCATGCTGGCCGGAGGGCTGTTCAACGTCAAGCTCTCCGGCAGCGGCATGGTGGCGATCACGACCCATTACGATCCGCTGACGTTGATCGTGCGGCCCGATCAGCCGGTCGTCACCGATCCCAACGCCACCGTGGCCTGGAGCGGGAATCTTTCGCCCGAGTTCCGCACCGACATATCGCTCAAGACGTTCTTCGGCCGCGGCAGCGGGGAGAGCATCCAGATGGAATTTCGCGGCGAAGGCTTCGTCGTCATTCAGCCCTATGAAGAAGTTTATCTTCAAGCCGGACAGTAGGCCATGCCAGCAACCTTTACCGAAGCCGAATTGGAAGCCTATCTCGACGAGGCCCTGGCGGTCGATCAAATGTCGGCTCTCGAGGTGGCGCTGCGCGATCAGCCGCAACTGGTCGAGCAGCTCACCTCGATCATCGCCCGACGAGACGCCGGCGTTCACTCGCTGGGCGAAGTCTGGCGCCGCGCCCGGCTAAGCTGCCCCGGGCGCGAACAATTGGGCAGCTACCTGCTTGGCGCGCTGTCCGAAGAAGAGGAGCAGTACTTCAAGTTCCATCTCGAAGTCGTCCGTTGTCGCTATTGCCAAGCCAATCTAGCCGACCTCGACGGCCAACAAGCCGACTCCAACCAAGCCATCGAAACCCGCCAACGCCGATATTTCCAATCCAGCGCCGGGTATTTACGCACCAAGTAGTGGGAATCTGAACACGCATTCGCGGCATTTCCAAATCCCCACGTTTCTTTCCTTCGCGTCTTTGCGCCCTGGCGCCGTTGCGTTGATCCCCATCCGGTCGGCCGGGCGATTTCAACGCAAAGGCGCCAGGGCGCGAAGACGCAAAGGGGCGTGAGGCGTCGTTGACATCAACGCACATGTGGGCAAGAAGCTGCGCTGTGTCGAACTTTTGGATTTCGACATTTGAATTTGTTTCGGATTTCGTGCTTCGGATTTACGCCGGCCGACGGTGCCCACCCCACTTGCTCAGCGAATCAAGGAAGCATTGTTGTTTGGCGCATGGCAAACCCTGGCCTCCCGGCCGGGGCTGGGGCTTGAAAGAGTGGGGGCGATTCTTGGAGCGTGGTTTTTAGTCTTGGCTATTGCTGCGGCGCCACATGGCCCAACCAAGTCCGACGCCACAAAGGGTGCCTAACAGAAAAACGCCGGTGATGAAGCCGACTTCGCTGGGGGTGACGTGGGCTAGTAATTCCATGGAAATCCTCGGTAAAAATAAGTGCAATTGCCCCGCCGGAGGCCACCGGCCACGCCAGCGGTCCGTTGACGGGACGCTCTGGCGCCCTTTATAATCGTTCGGACCGGTCCGACGACTCCGCCCCCCAAAGCGGGCGGATTCGCCGCGATAAATCGGCGCCTCGTCTTTCGCACCGATCCCGTCAACATACCAAAACCTTTGCCACCTCGGCAATCGACCCAAAAAACGGCAATACCGCATGGCTACCACCGCGTCCAGCGTCCAGCAACTCACCGTCAATACGATTCGCACTCTTTCGATGGACGCGGTGCAAAAGGCCGCCAGCGGGCATCCCGGCACGCCGATGGCCCTGGCCCCGGTCGTTTATTCGCTGTGGAACGACGTGCTCCGGTTCGATCCGGCCGATCCAACCTGGCCGGTTCGCGACCGCTTCGTGCTCTCCTGCGGCCATGCCTCGATGCTGCTCTATTCACTGCTGCATCTGGCCGGCGTCAAGCAGGTCGACCAAGCGGGGCAAGTGACCGACGAGCCGGCCGTTTCGCTGGAGCAAATCCGCCAGTTCAGGCAACTCGGCAGCCGCTGCCCCGGACATCCGGAGTACGGCGAAACGGGCGGCGTCGAGACGACCACCGGCCCGCTCGGCCAAGGCGCGGCTACCAGCGTCGGCATGGCCATCGCGGCCGAGTGGAAGCGGGCGCACTTCTCGCGGCCGGGTCACGACATTTTTGGCAGCAATGTTTACGCCCTGTGCAGCGACGGCGATCTGATGGAAGGCATCTGCTGCGAAGCCGCCTCGCTGGCCGGGCATCTCAAGCTCTCGAATCTCTGCTGGATCTACGACGACAACCGCATCACAATCGAGGGCGGAACGGATCTCGCCTTCAGCGAAAATGTCGCGGAGCGATTTACCGCCCTGGGCTGGAACGTCGCTCGGATCGAAGATGCCAACGACGTTGCGGCGCTTACCGAAGCTTATCGGGCGTTCGAGGCTTGCAACGACGGGCCGACGCTGATCATCGTGCGCAGCCAGATCGGTTACGGCTCGCCGAATAAAGCAGGCACCGCCGGGGCGCACGGATCTCCGCTGGGGCCGGATGAAGTCGCGCTCACCAAAGCCGCTTATGGCTGGGCCGAAGAAGATTTCCTGGTGCCAGAGGGCGTGTGCGAACATTTTGCCGCAGGCATCGGCCAGCGCGGCGCCGCGGCGCGGAAAGAATGGCAGGAGCAATTCGCCGCCTATCGCGAGCAACACCCGGAGCTTGCCGAGCAATGGGACACGCTAAACCGGGGCGAGCTGCCCAATGACTGGGACGCCGAGATTCCCACGTTCGAGCCCGACGCCAAGGGGCTGGCCACCCGGGTCTCGTCCGGTCAGGTGCTCACCGGCATTGCCAAGCGCGTGCCGTGGCTGGTGGGTGGCTCGGCCGATCTGGCCCCTTCGACGATGACGCTGATGAAGTTCGAGGAGGCGAGCGAATTCTCGGCGGAAAATCGCGCCGGCTGCAATTTTCACTTCGGCATTCGCGAACACGCCATGGCCGCCGCGGTAAGCGGCATGACGCTCGGTGGGCTGCGGGCGTTCGGAGCCACGTTCTTCGTGTTCACCGATTACATGCGGCCCTCGATGCGGCTGGCCGCCATGATGGGCCTGCCCACGCTGTACATCCTCACGCACGACTCGATCGGCCTCGGCGAAGATGGGCCGACGCACCAGCCGGTCGAGCATTTGGCTGCCTGCCGGGCGATTCCCAATCTCGTCGTGATGCGGCCGGCCGACGCCAACGAAGTGGTCGAGGCGTATCGAGTGGCCATGACGACAACCAATCGCCCGATGGCCTTCGTGCTAACGCGTCAGGGGCTGCCGACGCTCGATCGCAGCAAGTACGGAGCCGCCTCGGGCGTGGCTCGCGGGGCTTACGTGCTGGCCGATTGCGACGGCGGCACGCCACAGGTAATTCTCATCGGCACCGGCAGCGAGGTACCGATTTGTCTGACGGCCCACGAGCAGTTGACCGCCGAAGGCATCAAGTCGCGCGTGGTCAGTATGCCGTCGTGGGAATTGTTCGACGATCAGGACGAGGCGTACCAGGACAGCGTGCTGCCGCCAAACGTAACCGCCCGCGTAGCCGTCGAAGCCGGCATCCAGCAAGGCTGGGAGAAATACATTGGCCGGCGCGGCCGTTTCGTCGGCATGAGCAGCTTCGGCGCCTCGGCCCCGATCAAGGCCCTCTACGAGCACTTCGGCATCACGCCCGAGGCCATCGTCGCCGCGGCGAAAGCGGTCACGGGTTTCGTTTAACGGCAAGCCGCAGGCGACTGCGTTTCTGAATCAGGCGTCATGCCCGTCCATCCTCAGGCCCAGGCGATTATCGACGAACTGACCGCGCTGAATCTGCTGATTCGCAATATACTCTTTCAAAATGTCAACGCTTCAGTTCACGAATCAGATCGGCAACGGCGATTGTTTTTCCAAGACGACACAGGATGTGAACGTGATCTTCCACGCCGCCGACGATTAACGATGGTGATTTCTGATTTCGGCAGATGCCGACGAGGTAGGCGTGAAGTTTCTCGCGAAGGTTTTCGTCGCGGAGGAAGGGCCGGCGATCTTTCGTTGAAAATACCAAGTGAAGATAGTCCGGTTACCCAGGGTGCGCTAAAGCGACCCTGGGCTTTGGAATGTAACGCCTTCGGCGTAAAAGAGAAAGAGAAAAAGGACAGGCATAAATCCCTTGTAAATCCCTCGCCATTTGCGACGGACCGATAAGATGCCTGTCCTTTATCGCTTTCGGGCGTTTCGCAGGGATGGCGGGGCGCGCCCACCCTGTAGTTTTCAAACCAGCAAGCCACCGGGGCAAGCCCGGTGGGGAAGGAACTCGAAACGGGGGAAGTTCGAGTGTTCGCCAACCACACGCCCGGCCTCGCCAGTGCGAAAATGCGACACTCGAACTATGCCGAGATCGCTGCGGCTCGTTTGTCGGCGATTAGCTGCAGGAGGGCTTTTTGGGGAGCGGCGAATTTTTCCAGGCCCTCGGCCATCAGGGTCGATTCCAGGTGCTGCATGTCGACGAGACGGTCGATCTCGGCCAGCGCCGCTGCGGCGGGAAGTTGATCGACTTGGCGGGTGAATTCCACGTCGCCCTGTTCGATCGCCGCGTTGGTTGCCGGCGGGTTGGTTTGGATGTCGCTGCCGGCGAGGGCCGCCACGTATTTCCAGGCCGGGTCTTGCGGGCGTTTGGTGCCGGTGCTGGCGAAGATGATCTCCTGATCGAGCCGCATGTTACGCTGCGACCAAAATGCCTGATTGTCGGCCCATAGCCGCTTGGCGTTGACGATTCCGACCAGGCCCTGGGCCGCGTCGGACAGCCCGCCGACGTGCTTGAGGGTGTAGACGTCGACGCGGGAAACGAAGATGCTGTAAACGCTTTTGAGCGAATCCTCGCGGCCCGATTGCTGCACGCCGCGCCAAATCGCATCGCGGGCTGCCTGATATTGGCGGGGAGAAAACACCAGCGTCACGTTGAGCGTTACGCCGCCGGCCGCCAGCTCTTCCAGCGAATCTAGCCCGGCCGGTGTGGCCGGAACTTTAATCATGCGGTTTTCGTGTCCCTCGGACCATTGCTTTCCGAGCGAAATATAACGGGCCACCCGCTCGGCGTGCGGCGGGCCAAGTTCAGTATCTTCCAGCAGCGGGTCGAGTTCAAAGCTGACATAGCCGTCGTTGCCGGCGGTCTCTTGCCAAACCGGCAGAAACACGTCTTGGGCCATTCTCACCAGATGGTCGGTCATTTGCCAGGCCACCTGCTCGTCGCTGAGCCCCTGGTCGAAGCGGAGGCGAATCTGATCGTCGAAGCGGCCCGACTTGAGCAGGTTGGTCACGATGATCGGGTTCGACGTTGCGCCGGTGGCTCCGGAGCGTCGGCTGCTAGCAACCAATTCGGGGTCGACCGAGTCGAGCCAAAGCTTGGTGCCGGTGGAAATCAGGGATTGAAGTGGGGAAGTCATGGTGATTTGGGATTTGGGACAGAGCCGCCCTGTCCCCAGGGCGATACGCGTTGCAACTGCACTGATCGCCGTGGGGACACGGCGGCTCGCTCACTTTCACGACTCGCATATTCTGACGTTTCGACACGGCGAGGCAATGCCAACATTGTGAATCTGGGGAAATTGCGACGTGTGGCAGATACGGCGGCGACTTTACCGTTTAAGAAAAATCTGCCGATTTGGCGACGATTGACGATTATTCCTATTGTAGGGAGCCCCCCATCGTCGATTACGCAGGACAACGATTGTGTTATTGCGCAATCGGTAGCTGCTTGCTGTGGATGCTACCCCCTGGCGACGAGGATTAAGGAGAGACCCGTGCAACACGCCGCAATCCGACTTTTCGCGATCTTCGCGTGGGCGACTGTGCTGGCCGCAGGCAACGCCTACGCCCAGAGCACGGGCGTGCTGTCTGACTTGGATGCCGAGTTGGGTGACCTACGCAGTGCCGTTCGCTTTCGCAACGCTGGCGTGCGCGCCGCCGGACATTCGACGGCAGGCAGATTGGCAGTCGAACGTAACCTTTATGCGCAGGAGGACATGCCGGAAGAGTTGTTTTCGCCGCCGCCGATGACCAACCGCTTGACCGAAGAACTGCCCGGATTGGCCGACTCGCCCTCGTTCACCGAATTCGATGGCGGCATAGTTGAGGTCATCGAAGGCGACGGCTTCGGGCTGCACAGCGTGATGCCTCCGGTGCTCAGCAGTGGAAGTTGGTATCGCAGCGGGCGCTGGTATGTACATCAAGACATTGTCATGCTCACGCGGTCCTATGCACGGGGCACACCGCTGTCGGTCACCAACGACCCCACGAACCCTGGTTCGATCCTGCGTCGCGAAGTTTTTCTGCGGAACGACACCGGCTCGTTTCGATTCGAGCCGGGCACGCGCATGACGCTGGGCCTATTGATGGGGCGCGACGGCAAGAACCGCGATCACTCGCTGGAGTTCACCTTTTTGGGCCTGAATCAGTGGCAAACCTCGGCGTCGACGACGAATCCCGCAGGCTTGGTCCTGGTAACACCTTTGGATCCGAACGTCCACGTCAGCAAGCTATTCCCGATCGTCCTTGGCGCCCTGATCCCGGGATTTGTTGGAACGACCCACGACTATAGCTACAGTGCGGACTTTCGTAGTTTTGAAGTCAACCTCCGCAGGCAGGATCGGCTGGGGCGCGATCAAATGGTTTATACGCCCGACGGGAGTTGGACTCGCCACGCTACGCCACGACGAATCTGGTCGCTGTTGGCCGGCATGCGTTACATTAACTACGACGAGGCGTTTGAGTTCAATTCCGTCGATACGGTCTTCAATGTCGGGGACATGGGTTCGCTGGTGATCGACTCGCAAAACGACATGTTCGGATTTCAAGTCGGAGCCGAGTGGACCGAACAGTTTGAAACCTGGAGTTGGGGATTGCGTGGCAAGCTCGGCAGCTTTGTCAACTTCGCCGATCAACAGACCGTGCTGACGACCACGCCCGACGACGCTATTGAACGAGCGCGCGGTGCCCGCGACGAGCAGCTTACGATGCTAGCAGAGTTCGGCATGGTCGCCCGCTATCAAGTGCGGCCGAACCTGGCGCTTCGCGCCTCGTACGATTTCAGTTGGTTTCAAGGGGTCGCCCTGGCGCCGGAACAAGCCACGTTCAATTCGGCCTCGCCCGAAGTGGTCAACGTCGGCGGCAACGTGCTGCTGCAAGGCGGCTCGGTCGGCTTCGAATGGGTTTGGTAGGGCACGCTCCGCGTGCCGCGGCCGGAATGGAATGGCGTCATGCGGAGCATGACCTACAGCTAGCCGGCAGCTTGCTTGTTAGGTAGGATGGGAGCTTTGGCGGCGCGGGCGTCGACCCCGTGACTTGGAACGGATAACTTAGTGCGGTTAAGCGACGCACGTCGATCGGTCCGATTCAATCTTTGATGCCGATTGCACCAGCCACCGCATGCGACGACCGCCGATGCTGAAAAACTTCTTCCAGCGATACAGCTCTCAGACCATGCTGGTCATGGTCTTCCTGTTTCCGATCATCGGTTTCGGGGCGTTGCACGCGGTTCGCACGCAGCGTAACAACGTCGAGGAATGGCTGCCCGAGGGATACACCGAAACCATCGAACTCGAGTGGTTTCGCGAGCACTTCTTGGGCGAGCAGTTCGCGGTGGTAAGCTGGGACGGCTGCACGCGCGACGACGTGCGGCTGCATGTCATGGCGCGCAAACTGCTGCCGCCGTCTGAAGATCGCCGGCCGATGGCATCGATTGCCAGCGGGTCGGACGCCGCGTCGCTCAGTGAAAGGGCGCCCAACGAAAAACTGTTCAAACAGGTGATTACGGGCCAAACGGCCATCGATCAGCTTACCGGCGATCCGCTGTACCTCGACGAAGACGAGGCGATTGAGCGGCTCAGCGGCCTCTTGATCCGGCTGCACCGAGAGACGGCCAAAGATGGCGAAGCTGCGACCGGCGACGTAATCGTGCGGGAACAAACCTGCTTGATCGTCACACTCACCGACTACGGCAAGAATCACCTCAGGGAGGCGATTGGCCGCATCACCGAGACGGCCGAAGAGTCGGGCTTGACGGCCGATTCGTTGCACATGGGCGGGCCGCCGGTAACCAACTACGCCATTGATGCCGAGGGTCGTAAGACACTGCGCAAGCTGGCGGGCTGGAGCGGCGTGGTCGGACTGCTGCTGGCGTATCTCTGCTTTCGCTGCATTCGGCTGACCATCATGGTCTTCAGCATCGGGCTGTACAGCGCGATCGCCAGCCTCGGCGTGGTCGGTTACTACGGCATTTTCGAGATTCGGGTGCTCGGCCTGGAGCAGGCATCGTTCGGCGGGGTCGACGCGATTTTGATGTCGATGCCGTCGCTGGTCTACGTGCTGGCGATTTCAGGCGCGATTCACATCGTCAACTACTACCACGATGCGGTGCGAGAAGACGGCCGCGAGAACGCTGCCGCCACTGCGCTGGCCCATGCCTGGGGACCATGCACGCTGGCGGCGCTGACCACCGCGCTGGGCCTGCTCTCGCTGTGTATCAGCGATCTGATACCGATCAACAAGTTCGGGTTTTGGTCGGCCGTGGGGGTGCTCACGACGCTGGTGATTCTGTTCACCATGTTGCCCGCCTGGTTGCACGTCTGGCCGCCGCGAGAAAGAACAGCCGAAACGGCCGGCGGGCTGCTCAATGCGGGTGGAAGGCGGCTGGCCGACGGGATCATTCGCCGTAATCCGCTGGTCGCCGTCGGCTGTGCCGTGGTGATGATCGTGGTCGCACTAGGTCTCACCCAAACAACCACTTCGGTGCGGTTGATGAAGCTGTTCGATTCTAAGTCGCGAGTGATCGCCGATTATACCTGGCTCGAAAAGAATCTCGGCAATTTGGTGCCGATGGAAATCGTGCTGCGGATGGACCGGCCATCAGACGTGCCGACGGACGCAGTGTTGGACCAACCGTCGGGCAATCCGTCGGGCGAGCTGTCGTACTACGATCGCATGAAATTGGTTGCCGACGTGCAGCAGAAAATCGAGGCGCTGCCGCACGTCAGCAAGACGATGTCGGCCGTTTCAGAAGCCCCGCCGCTTCCGCAAAGGAGTGATTTTACGAGCAGCGGTCTGGGCATGTTCGGCGGATCGTCGACCTATCGCTTCAAGAAGGCCTGTCAGTTATACGGCCGGCAGATGCAAAAAAACCGCGACGCAATGCTCCAGCGAGATTATCTGAGCGAAGACGAGCAGCAAGAGTTTTGGCGGATCAGTTGTCGGGTGAGCGCCCTGGAAGACGTCGACTACGGCGAGTTTGTCGAAACGCTCAAAACGACCATCGAACCGCTGCTGCAGGCCAAGATCGCCGAGACTCAGGCGACCATCGACGTGACCTATACGGGCGTGGTTCCGCTGGTTCATAAGTCACAGCGCGAGCTGTTAAACGGGTTGGTCAACAGCATCGGCATGGCCTTTGTGTTGATCGCGCTGGTGATGATGATCGTGCTAAGGAGTGTCTCGGCCGGGCTGGTCTCGATGCTGCCGAACATCTTCCCCATCGCCATCATCTTCGGGGCCTTCGGCTGGCTGGGCATCGCCATCGACATCGGCACGATGATGACCGCCAGCGTGGCGATGGGCGTGGCGGTCGACGACACGGTGCATTTCCTCACCTGGTTCCGCCACGGCATGAAGGACATGTCGCTCGATCGCAAAGAAGCCACCCGGCTGGCCATGCGGCGCTGTGGGCGGGCGATGATGCAGACCACCGCGGTCGGCGGAATGGGGCTGTTGGTGTTTGCCCTCAGTTCGTTTACGCCGACCCAGCGATTCGGCTATCTGATGTTCCTGTTGCTGGCCGCGGCGCTGGTGGGTGATTTGGTTTTTCTGCCGGCGCTGCTGTCGGGCCCGATCGGAAAGCTGTTTGGGCGCACCACGGCAAAGCCGCCAGCGGAGGTTTCCGGGCAAGTCGATGAGGCCCAGACCGATGTGCCCCGGCCGCACAGCAAGACAAAGACGGGCTCCCACATTCGCGCCGACGCAGCCCATCATTGGTCGCGCGGGCGATTGTAAAGCCGCGACCATCGGTCGCGCCCGCGCCCACGCGATACGTCGCCCTATCGGCATTCTGCGCCGTGGCCATGTTCGCCTACATGGCTCGCCGCTCGCTCTCCAACGGTCTGATGGCCGCCTTCATGTCGGTCGGCGGAGCGGCCGGCGGGGCATTGACGGGGCTCGTTTCACGGCAAGCCGCAGGCGACGGTATTCCTGAGCCAGCAGCCCGTTGAAAAAGTTTGTAGGAGGCGACTCCTGTCGCCGATTCCCGCGTTAAACGTCTATTTTCGGCGACAGGAGTCGCCTCCTACAGCGGACTATTTTGCCCGTCGCTGCAACACGGCCGTGACCGGGAAATGATCGGACGGCGTGCGGCCGCCTTTGCTGGTGCGGTCGATGCTGGCGCTGGTCACCTTCCAGTGCTCGTTGGCGCCGATCCAATCGATCCGCGGGCCGCGCACGCCGCCGGGTTTGAAGCCGCTGAACGTGCCTTCGCCCTCGGCGCGTTTGGGATGCGCCGTCCGATACGTGTCGACCAGCCGGCTCTTCTTCCCACCTAGCTTTCCAAACAGTACGTCGTAAGGCGGGCTGCCCTGGCGGCAGTTGAAATCGCCGCTGACGATGACCGGCGTCTCGGGCAACGCCCCGTCGTTGGCCGTGCCGTAGCGGATGTTAAAGCTCATCATCCGCACGGTCTGCGGTTCGTCGGCCCGCAGCGGCGCAGCGATAAAGCAAACGCCAGCAGTGGATACGATCAGTAAAGTGGCAATACGGTTCATGCGCGATTTCTCCCGTCCAATCGCCCGATTATACACCACGCCGAATCCCATGACAGCACTCGTTTTCGATCCGCCGAATAAATTGCAAGGTGCTGGGGCATCCCAGCGGACGGGGAAATAAAAGCAAAAGAAAGCAAATGAAAAGGCATCTTTTCTTTCCTCAAGGAAGGAAGATGCCTGTCCTTTTTTGCTTTATTTTCACAAAAAGTGCGGTCATGTAAGCACGATAGCGTCGCGGGGGCGTTGCCGTCAATGCAATGCCGTTGCGGCTGGCGATTGGATACAAACTGAGGTGGTGTCGATTCCACGGACAGGTGAAGTCCTTAAAATGGGCTCAACCTCAGGAGTCACGCTATGCCACGGAAGAAGCAGAAGTTAGCGAAGTCGTCCCGTCGCTCGTTCACCCCGGAGTTCAGGGAGGAAGCGGTGCAGATGTTGCTGGACGGCCACACCGCCAGTTCGATTGTCGATCGTCTCGGCCTCTCGGGGCCAAACATATTGTACCGCTGGAAGCGAGAGCAGCTCCTCCGTAGCGGACCCGTTGCCAGTTCGCTGGAAGCGCGGGTGCATGAACTTGAAGTCGAGTTGCGGCGCACGCAGCGAGAGCGTGACGTCTTAAAAAAAGCGTTGGCTATTTTCGGCCGCAACGAGTAGCCGA
>JADFKK010000103.1 GCA_022564995.1 Planctomycetota bacterium
TTATCGACTACGCGGGCGACGACCGTTATCTGGCAAAAGGCTATGCCCAGGGAAGCGGTTTTTTGGGGACGGGATTGCTGGCTGACCTCGGCGGCGACGACCAATACGTGTGCCAGGCCTATTGCCAGGGCGCTGGAATATTTGGCATAGGCGTCCTTGCCGAGGCAGATGGACACGACAGCTATTACGCCGGCATTTATGCGCAGGGGTTCGGGTCCGCCAAGGGCTATGGCGCGTTGGCCGAAGCTGAGGGCGATGACCATTATTATGCCGGCGGCGTTTACCCCGACCACCGCCAGCCGGATAAAGCCTATGTGGCAATGTCACAGGGGTTCGGGTTCGGCCTGCGTCCCTCGGGAAATAAAGCGGGCGCCTCTGGCGGCGTCGGCATCATCGCAGACGCGAAAGGCGACGACACCTATATCGGCGATTACTTTGGACAGGGCGCCAGCTACTGGTATGCCCTGGGGATATTGTCGGATAAAAGTGGCGACGATAAGTATATCGCGGCGCGATATTCTCAGGGCGCGGGCGTCCACCATTCGGCGGGGATCCTTGCCGACGCCGAAGGCGACGACGAAGGCGACGACGAATTCGACGATGAAGATGAAGATGAAGATGAGTGATTCTCGCGATTTTGAATCCGTCCGCCGTGTTGTGTAGAATGGAGAGTTCCACAGCAGCAGATTCAATACGAAGGTGGCCGCGATGGTCCGAATAATTTCTCGTCTGACGTGGCCCGCCTTGGCCTGCTGCGTGCTGCTGGTTCTGCCCGCCGCAGCGGGCCTTGCTGCGCCGTTTGTCGAATCGCGCAATGCCCAATGCGTGGCCTTTTCGCCCGACGGAAAGCTGATTGCCACCGGCGTGTCGGGCCAAGCGAACGGCCAGTTTCCGCCCCGTCCGCACCCCCGGCCGCGCAAGAGTGGCGTGGTGGTGCTGTGGGACATCGCCAGCGGAAAACTGCTACATCGCATGGAGACGTTCGGCGACCTGACCAAGCTTCGCTTCTCGCCCGACGGGTCGAAGCTGGCCTATTCCCGGCTGTTTAAGACGGACGACGGAGTGGCGCTCAACGAGGTGCGGGTGTGGGATGTTAAGACGGGCCGCACGCTGCACACGTTTGATCGCTGCTACGGCTTCGCCTTCGCGCCCGCTGGCAAGTCAATCGCCGTGCTCAGCCGCAGCCGCTGTAACTTGTTCGACATGACGAGTTGGACCAGGCGCGGCGAAGTCAAACCGCTGGGCAAATCGGTCTCGATCACCTTCTCGCCCGACGGCAAACAACTGGCTGGCATCGGTCGCACCGGCCAGGCGTATTTCATCCGGCTGTGTGACGTGGCCAGCGGTCGGGAGCTGCGCAAATCGACCAGCTTCAAGCAGCCTTTTTACACGATCGTGTTTTCACCCGACGGCCAGCGCATCGCCTCCGGACACGCCGGCGGCCATGTGCTTGTTTGGAACGCGGCCGATCTCAAGCCCTCGGCCCGCTTTAATGCCTTGACGGGCGAGCTTCAGCACCCATTTTTTTCACCCGACGGATCGATGTTGGCCGCCGGCGGGCAGAGCAAAGGCGACGTGGTGATGTGGAACCTGTCGACCGGCAAAGAGGTCCGCCGCTTCACCCACAAGCGCGGCTCGTTTCACACCTTCAGCCGCCGCAAAGCCGACGCGATCCATCGGCCCGAGTCCGACCCGACCCGCTTCGCCTTCTCGCCCGACGGCGAGTCATTCCTAGCCGGCTGCCACGGCAGCATCCTCCGCCTGATCAGCACCGGCCGCGACGTGCGGCGGTTTGGGGATTGACGAATCAACGCGCGGGCGATCTCGTAGGTTATGCTTTAGCATAAAATGGTGCTGGCTAATTGGACAGCGCC
Source organism: Planctomycetota bacterium (assembly GCA_022564995.1). Lineage (GTDB taxonomy): Bacteria > Planctomycetota > Planctomycetia > Pirellulales > JADFKK01 > JADFKK01. Next base: position 1,875 of record JADFKK010000103.1, read on the forward strand.
ACTTAGCATTGATGCTATCACGGTCGAGGCCTGACCCAATGCCTGACATTGTTGCGATCTACAGCAGGCGGCATAAATGATTTCACGACCCTCTCTTAGTTCCTTTGCGGTCATCGCGACCTTCTGTTCAAACACTGGGGTCTAGCTCAGAAGTTAGTTTTGAGGAAGGCAGAATCATGGAGGGCAGAATAATACGCGCGTGCGGACTTCATGCTACAACCCAATTTTTTTTCCTCTTATTATTCTGCCCTCCATTATTCTGCCTTCCTTCCTTTGAGGTGGACCCCAGTGTTTGAACCGAAGGAAAGCGGAAAGGGCCGGGAAGTTATTCGCGCAGTTCGTTGTAGCTCGCAACAATTAAAGACCTTAAAACCGCCTTCAATTACATCGTTATGCAAAAGCACAACCTACCTTCGCGTTTCGTCGAGTTGCTCCAGGATGTTGGCCGGCCCGCTCCGCTCTGATTTCGGCCTTAGGGTCTGAAGCGTTACGCCAAGCCAGCATCCCAGGCCGGCAATCAGCAGCAGGAGCACCCACAGGCGAATTTGAAAACGGCCCTGACGCTGTTGGCGCGGCCTCTCTTGAGGCGCCAAACACCAGGGACACTCCTCGCAGGACTTCTCGATGACAGAACGGCAATGGGCGCATTGGACGAGCATGTGTGTGGACCTTTTGTCGCGATGCGAGACGCCTCCACAGACATCGTCGCTTGGACGGTAAATGCAACGCCGGGCCAGGGGAGTTTTCGGGGATACAAAACATGCTTCAATCGACGGCTCCACGGGACGCAGGAGGCTGGGGCTGGGGACTGGGGGAAGCGGTCCACGAATCCCCAATCGGCAATCCCCACCAGTCCCCAGCCTCCAGCCTCCAGTCCCCAGTCCCCAGTCCCCAGTCCCCAGTCCCCAGTCCCCAAGAAACTAGCCGAGTCGACAGCTACTCTGACCGCGCTTCTCCAGATATTGCTGGTGATATTCTTCGGCCCGGAAAAATGTTGCGGCCGGGCTAATCTCGGTCACGATCGAACCGCTGGAACGCTCCTCGCCCTCTAGCTTCTGCTTTGCCTCGGCTGCGGCGGCCTGCTGGACGGCGTCGTGATAGAAAACGGCCGAGCGATATTGCGTGCCGACGTCGGGCCCTTGGCGATTGAGGGTGGTCGGGTCGTGGCAGGCGAAAAACACGTCGAGCAGCTTCTCGTATGACACGCGATCCGCATCGAACTGAATCTCGACCGCCTCGGCGTGTCCGGTCTGTCCGCTGCAAACGTCCTCGTAGGTCGGACGGTCGGTCGCGCCGCCGATGTAACCGACCGCCGTGGCCGTCACGCCGTCGACCGCGCGAAAGGCGGCTTCCACGCCCCAAAAACAACCCGCGGCAAAGGTGGCGACCGACATGGCGTTGGCTCCTGAATGGCGAAAAGTCTTGGCATTCACAATCCCCATTATCGAACCTGATGTCGTGCAAGGGAAGGGTGCAATTTGCCGTTGAACTAGGTTCTGTCTCAAAACACCTTGGATTCGTGTTTCTCATCAGCCGCTGGGCGTTAGCCCACGGTTTTGTGCGGCACATCGACCCACGGAACCGGACGCTAACGCGTCGCGGCTGATGTTTTGAGACAGAGCCTAGGTTCGTCGGCAAAGCCATGACCTACGATTCGCCCTAGGCTCGCGTGGCGCCGTTCGTTACAATCCCCGCCCCTCGGAAACCCCCTGGCTTGACGCCTTTCTCGTCGGAACATGAACATGACACGTCACGGACGGATCTTGGGACCGCTGTTGGTCATGGCTTGCTGCACACCGGCCGCCGCTCAGCCGGCGAGCAATGCCGTGGCCATGCAGCGAGACGCTTCGCTCGCGCAGGTTTTCTTTGGCGACGCCCAGCGCGGCTGGGCCGTCGGCGATCGCGGCGTTATTTGGCACACCGACGATGGCGGCCGGCGGTGGCGATTGCAGGCGTCGGGTGTTGACGACCGGCTGACCTCGATTCACTTTACCGACGCCGACAACGGCTGGGCCGTGGGACGCAAGACGCGGCCTTACACACACACGACCGAAGGCATCCTGCTGCGCACCCGAAACGGCGGACAGACGTGGCAAAAAGAATCGACAGCCGCGCTGCCCGGTTTGAATTACGTCAAGTTTTTCGACGAGCAGCGGGGCGTGGCGCTGGGCGATTCCTCCGCGCTGTTTCCCTCCGGCGTGTTCACCACCAAAGACGGCGGACGCCGTTGGTCGGCCGTTCCGGCCCAGCGCGTCGGCGGTTGGCTGACGGGCGATTTTAGCGACCGGAACGTCGGCGTGTTGGCCGGTAGCCAAGGCGCGCTGGCCAGCATGTGGCGGCGATCGATCAAGCCCTCGCGGATTCCGGCCCTCGGGCTACGTAGCGTGCGGCGGGTCAAATTGCTTTCGGCCCGCGATGGTTGGCTGGTGGGCGACGGCGGCCTGATATTGCGAACTACCGACAGCGGCGTCTCGTGGCAAACGCCGCCGACAGCGATTCCGCAGCGGGTCACCCGTCATTTCGATTTCTCGGCCGTGGCCGGCGTCGGCAGCCATTGCTGGATCGCCGGCTCGCCCGGCACGCTGGTGTTTCATTCGGCCGATGGCGGGCGAAGTTGGGAGAGTTTTTCCACCCGACAAAACCTGCCGATCTATAGCCTCACCTTCGTCGACCAGCAACACGGCTGGGCGGTCGGCGCGCTGGGGACGATTCTGGCCAGCGTCGATGGCGGACGCACATGGAAGCGACAAGCCGGCGGCGGCACCCGGGCGGCGCTGTTGGGGCTGTTCAGCCGGCCGCAACATGTGCCGCTGGAAGCCTTCGCCCAGCTTTCCGGTAACGACGGTTACCTGGGGGTGGTCGCCGTGCTGAATCGGCAAGACGTCGAAGTCGCATCGCCGCGCATGCGGGCCGAGCCGCAACGAACGCACGAAGCGCTCATGCTCTGCGGCGCATCGCAGGCCGCCACCGCTTGGGCGTTTCCATTGCGACAGACGGGGCTCAAACTGTCGCTGCGGCAGATCGTCGCGGGGCTCGACGAGGCCAGCGACGGTCGCGGGCTGGACTTGCTCGAGCAGCACATCGTCCGGCAGATTCGCATGTGGCGGCCGAATGTGATACTTACCCACAGTGCCGATCCCGACGACACCGACCCGCTTTCGCATTTGGTAAGTCAAATCGTGCTGAAAGCGGTCAAGGCGGCCGGTGACGGAACGCGTTACAGCGAGCAAATTACCGACGCTGGCTTGCGGCCCTATGCGCCGCAGAAAGTGTTCGGCTTGCTGCGGGACCATGAACCCACCGCGGTAACGCTTTCGACCGGAAAGCTTGCGCCGCGACTGGGGCGTTCGCCGGCCGATCAGGCGGCGCCGGCACGAGGGCTGGTGGCGAATCGCTATCGTCCGAGTGAATCGACAATCGACTTTCGATTGCTTTGGAGCGATGTGCCCAACGAACTCGCGCAGCGGGGCATCTTCGGCGGCATCCTTCTCCAACCGGGCGGCGAGGCCCGCCGCGAACTGTCGCTGCCCGTTCAACAAACGATCGACGCGCTGCGGCGGCAGACCCAATTGAAACGCAACCTGCAGCAAATGCTCACGGCCAGCGACGACGATCGACAGGCCGGCGGCCGGTGGTTGGCGCAGGCCGCCAGCATGACCCGCGGGCTCGATGGGCCGCTGGCCGGTCGGGTGTTGTATCAACTGGCCCGGCGATATCATCGCCACGGCCGCTGGGAGATGGCCGCCGAGACATTTGCCCTGCTGGTGGAGCGGCATCCCGATCACCCGCTGGCCGAGGCCGCGATGGTCTGGTTGGTGCAATACTACGCCAGCAGCGAGGCGGCCTGGCGCGTGCAGGGGCGGCAGCGGTTTGTGTCGCAAACGGTAAAAGTGAAGGGAGAAATTCTGCCCGAGGTGAGGGCGAGCGAAAACCGGACGATCCCGACCACGGTAGATCGACCCCATGGAAACGTGCGGCAGGTGCAGGGGCTCAGCGTTGACGAATCGAAATTGACCGATCGACCGGCACAGGCCGCCGAGTGGAGCCGCCGGTTGAAACAACTTCGGCCAGAGGCGTTCGCCCGTCCGAGCGTGCAGTTTCCGCTGGCTGCGGCGCAGCGTCAGCGCGGCCTCGGCAGGCAGGCCGAGCGATTTTATTTCAACACGGTCAGCAGACGCCCGCACGACGTCTGGTGGGAAAACGCACGCACGCAGCAGTGGCTGGCCGAGCCGAAAGGTGTGGCGCCGAAGTGGGTTCACAATTGCTATGGCGCCGGCACGAAGCCGCGGCTCGACGGCAAGCTGGACGATGCGGCCTGGCGTGGTGCCCGGGTGATTCAGCTGCGCAGCGCGCGGTCGGACGACGATGCCTGGGGGGCCGAAGCGATGATCTCCTACGACGCAGACTTTTTGTATCTGGCGGTGCGCTGCAAGAAAGCGGCCGGCGCGAAGTATCCGGCCTCCAGCGGCCCACGTCCCCGCGACGCGGATCTCTCGGATCACGATCGCGTCGACTTCTATATCGATCTCGACCGCGACCACGCCACCTACTTTCGTCTCACCGTCGATCACCGCGGCTGGACCGGCGAAGGCTGCTGGGGCGATCGCACCTGGAACCCCAACTGGTTCGTGGCTTCCGGTGGTGAAGAGGGCACATGGACCGCCGAAGCCGCCATCCCGCTCGACCAACTCACCGGCATCCCGCCCCGCCCCGGCCACATCTGGTCCCTCGGCATCCAGCGCACCGTCCCCGGCGTCGGCTTTCAATCCGCCAGCCAGCCCGCGGCGATCGAAGTGAAGCCGGAGGGTTTTGGGTATTTGGTGTTTAATTGAGGTTCGCCCGATGAGTTGCGAATCGCTGCGAGAGGTGCGTACGAAAAGATGGACCGCGCCGATTCGGGTTGGGCCGGAATCTAATCCGCCTGGCTTCGCGCCCCGAGGCCCCGAAGGGCGACCGTGATGACGGCTATGGGGAAGCTCGCTAGCGTGCCGAGCGTACAGGTGATCAGCCCTAGCAAGACGAGTCTCTCCATTCGGACTGCTAAGATCTCTCCGCCAATAATTAAGATCTCTCCGCCAATAATAACGTCGAGGGCCAAATAAATCGCGAACGCGCAATGAAAGACCATTGCGACCCACAATCGCCAATGGCAGTATAGAACGAAGAGAATTAGCCATGCGCCGATCTGAGTGGCGACGGGCAGCCACAACACTGCAATTTTGTTCGCGGTATCCGCATCGATGATTTTTGTCGACCTGATAAGACCATATAGCGCACCAACATTGACGTAAAGACTTCGCATCGCGGCAAGATAGACGCAGCATGCGAACACAAACGCCAGCAATTGCCCCAATGAGAATCGAGCCATCGTTCCTATTATCCAGTCCGGGGCAGGTGAGGCGGAGGACACAAAGTCGGCCCGCTAACAGATGCGATCCGACCAGCCCACCTCGTTTCTGGCCGCATCAGGCTTCCCAACTCAGGGAACCGGCTTGCCCACGTCACAATTGTAGCGGATAATTGAACGTCGTCGAATTTTCCCTTCTGAACGCTTTACAGACCTGCACGCCCATGCGACCCGTCTACGTTTTTTCATCCTTGATTACCGTCTCGCTCATTGCCGGCGGCCTGCTCCTGGCCGCGCCACCTCGCGGCAAGCCTAAGCCCAAGCGCGCCCGGCCGCCGGTGTTCGATCAGCGCAAGAACGATTTGTATGCTCCCGATGCCCGCAAGTTATTGGTCGGCAAGCGACGACCGCTGGGCCGCACGGTGGCGCCGCCGAAAACGCCCGGCAAAACGCCTTCGGACGATCCGCCGACGTCGAGTTACGCCTGGTCGAAGATCATCTCACGAGATGTGCTCGAGGCCGAGATCAAACGCTATAACCAACTCGTACAGCAGAACGTCAGCACGCCGGGCAAGTATCGCAGCGGCGGGTACAAGCAGGGCCGCGTGCAGTTCAGCATGTTGGCGATTGCCTTTGGTGTCGTCGCCGAGTACGACGGCGAGCGTGATTGGCGGTGGAAGAAGCATGCACCCGGCATGCGCGACGCCCTGGCCAAAGCCGGCAAGAACAGCAAGGTCGGCAGCCAGGCGGCTTACCAGGAGGCCAAGCTCCGCAAGTTTGACCTGGAGGATTTGATCCGCGGCGGCCGCGTCGACCTGACTGGCTCGCCCGGCCCGGTCGATTGGAGCAAGGTGACCGACCGCTCGCCGTTGATGCAGCGACTCGAACTGGCCTTCGACAAACGCCTCAAGCCGTGGCTTTCCAATCCGGCCCAGTTCAAACAGAACCGGGCCGCCGCAAAGCACGAGGCCGAAGTGATCGCCATGCTGGCCGAAGTGATCACCCGCAAGTCGCTGGACGACTACGACGAGGAAGATTACGCCGCCTGGGCGCGGGCCATGAAGCAGGCCGCCCGCAAGATCGCGGAGGCCTCGACCTACGAAGAGGCCTCACAAGCCGCCGGCGTCATCAGCAAGTCGTGCAGCGCGTGCCACGAGGTGTATAAGTAACGGTTGAGGGGCGAAGGGATCGGGCGTGAATAAGTGGGGCAGTTTTACGAGATCGTAAATCCGAAGCACGAAATCCTAAACAAATCAAAAATCCGAATTCCAAAAAATCCAGGCCACCCGAGAGTCTTTTGGTGTTTGTGCTTTGAATTTGTTTAGGATTTCGTGCTTCGGATTTGAATTGCAGAACGAGGCAGCCTACTCTCCGACTCCTGCCCCTCGAATCGGCACCAACACGGGCTGGCTCGCTCCGCCGATTCCTTTGCCGGTGTGCCAAGCGACGACGACGGCCTGACGACCATCGGTTTCGGTGCGGAGCATGTACTCGCTGCCGTCGACCGGATTGATCCGCGGCACAAGCTGTGGACGCGACCGTCCCAAGGCTTCGGCCAGCGCCAAGGCCCAGAGTTCGCAGGCGGCGCGATCTTCGGCCAGCCGCGTCACGACCAGCCGCATGCCAGGCAACAAGACTCGGCAGGCCACGAGCGTTTGCACGTCGTAGCGCCGGCGCTTGAGTTCTTGCTGCATGTCCGCGAGCACTTTTTGCCTGGCCTGAAATGACGCTGCCGTGCGCTTCGCAGGCAGCTCCTGAAGGACTGTTATGATCTTGCGCATGGTTTGCAAATAATACAGCTCGTCTTCGTCGGCGTGATCTATCACTGCCACGGGCAATTCGGCAGAGATTCCCTCCTGTTTGAACGCCGCGAGCTGCTCTTCGCCGACCAGCAAATCGAAGTGCCCGGCGCGGACCAACTCATAGCTGTGCATTCCCATCGCACGATCGCCAATCCATACGTCGGCGTCGGCCGGCCACGTGCTAAGTTGTTTCTCGATGAGTTCGTAGAGCTTCGCCAGATCATCTCGCGTCGTTAAGGGATGATCCACGATCGCGCGGGTGACCACCAAAGCATCTTCTCGCACGGCCGCCCCGCTGAGGCGCGTCGTAACGTGTTTCTGTTGAGCCAGCAAATGGGCCAGGCGCAGCATGATTCCGACCGAATCAATCGCGTACTGGCGAGGCGTTTTGCGCGGATTCTCCGCCGCCGGAGATTCCTCTCCCGGCGACAAATCGCTCATCACCTCACCCAGTGCCAGAAAGTCAGCGGCCAAGAATGCCTCGAGATGGGCCAACACCCGCACCGTGTCGATGAACGAAAGATCGTTCAACAGGCCCATCATAGGATCGAGACCGAAATCGCACTGCTGGCGCTCGAGGGCCTCATCGGCCGCCACCTGCTGCTTTTGTTTTTCCTCACGAAAACTGGTTGCCTCGGCCAGCACCCGGAGGTTTATCACCAGATATCGACCGGAATCGCGCGGCCCGGAATCGCGCGGCTTGAGATCGCGAGGTCTATAATACAAACGATTGAAAATCTCGCTGGTCTTCTCCAAGTTGCTGTCGCGAAAATCGGGCAGGATCAACCGCTCGAGACCCTTCCAGACGTTTTCCTTATCCGGCACTTCACGGCACAGCAGCCTGGGAGTTCCGCCCTGTTGCTCGATACGGGCCAACTCCTCCAGCAATCGTGCGTCGGCCGTTTTCCGCAAACCCGGCAGCTCGCCGAGCGCTTGCACGTCCTCGTCCGTCGACAGCTCGCTTGGTCCCGGCTTGGCACAGCCGGCCAGTGCGAGGGCGAGGGCGATCATCAGCATCCATGCGCGACGGTTCATGACGCCGGCATGTTACTTGCCGAGCCGGGGCCGTGGCTAGGGCAATCGAGAAACTCGCTCTGGCGAGCCCCTATCCGACCGCAGCTTTGCCGCGTCGTTTCGCCTTTTCGCCCAAGGCTTGGCGGGAGGCCTTTGCTCGCCGACCAGGAGCGGCGCCGTTGGTCATGAACGACTTCATGGCGTGCAGTTCGACCAGCTCGGCCAGCCCGGCCTCGGCCATTTCGGCCCCACTGACGTAACGGCCGGGAGAAATCCAGCTATTCAGGGCATCTTGCGAGGCGCCGAATAGCTCCAGCAGCATGTGGTCCATGTCTTTTTCCAGGGCTCCGAAATGGCGGGCCCATTCAGCGGCTTCGGAAAGATCGACGTGTTCTTCGCTCTGCCATTTCATCGGATGAAACAGCATCACGCTGTAAGGAGTAACGATGCGCCGGCGGCAGGCGGCGAAGGGCCACAACGCGGCCGACGAACATTCGCCGGTGACGATGCCGGTCGCCTTGATCCCACGCAGGACGATAATCGACGCCAATGAGGTCGCGCAGTACGGGCTGCCGCCGGGCGAGTCGATGTACAGCGTACACTCGCCGCCAAGCGGAACGCTCAGCAACTTCTCCGTCAATTCGCCCTCGTTGTCGGTCAGATCGCCGACCAGGGCGATCTCCAGAGGGCCGTCATGCTCACATGCCGCTTCGTCCATAGCATCGTCCTCGTGTCGTATCTCGGTCGCAACGTACTGGGATGCACCGGTTTCGGCCATACTGTCCAGGCCGTCTTGCGGCGAATATTTCCTCGCCGAGCCTCGGCAATCTCTATCTTGATTCAGGATACGGTGTTGGCAACTTTTCCGCAAGAATTCTCCGCCGAAAAGGCGGTCGTCGGGCGAGAAAAGATCGGGTTATAACGGCCCTCGGGCTGGCTCCGCGGGCCGCCCATGTTTTGCCGGTGGACAAGGCGCTGGTATATTAGACAATATACCCTCAGCGCGGCTCAATCAAGAGCGCCTGCGTCTTGCCGCGTCACCCCCCACCGGGAATGGCGAGGGCAAAGTCACTTCAAGGCAGATGCGTTACCATGGGCATCAAATTTTACTGTCCCAACGGCCACAAGCTCAACGTCAAGGCGTTCCTGGCCGGCAAGCGCGGAATCTGCCCGCACTGCGGCTGCAAGATGGACATCCCGCTGGAGAGCCAGCGCGGCCGCGACGCCAAAAACAAACCCTCGACCGACGCGGCCGAGTCGATGCCCATGGCAACCACCGCGAACTCTCCGGCCGAATCGTCAGGAGCCGCGACCGCTACCGCAGCGGTCGCCAGCGCGCCTGTTGCCAGTGCGCCAGTGGCCAGCGCGCCCGTTGCCAGCGCGCCTGTTGCCAGCGAGCCTGTTGCCAGTGCGCCTGCTGCCAGTGCGCCTGTTGCCAACGCGCCCGTGTCGCAGGCGGCGGTCACCGCAACCGTGGCCGCGGCGCCCAGCGATCCGCTGGCCGACGCGCCCGACGCGCTGTGGTACGTTCGGCCGACCACCGGCGGCCAATACGGCCCGGCGAGCCCCGAGGCGATGCGCGGCTGGATCGGCGAAGGCCGCGTCAACGGCCAGTCGTTGGTTTGGCGCGAAGGCTGGCCGGAATGGAAAAAGGCCGAAGGGATATTCAAACAACTGACTCAGCCAACGACCCCAACGACTCCGCCGGTGGCCGCGGCGCCAGCCATGTCCGTTCCGAGTGCAGCTTCGGCGACGGTGCCTTCGCGGACAGCGACGCCGCCTGCGCCAACGGTAGCGCCAACCTCAACGCCGACGTCCTCCGTCAGCCAAGCCAACGAGCCGCGGTCCAATGCCCGGCGACGCAAATCCAACATTCCGACGATTGTCGCCGTAGTGGTGATGACGCTGCTGCTCATCGTGTCGGTATTCGTTCTGGTTAATGTGTGGCGATGACACTATTGCTCGTGGTGTCGCTGGTTCAACGGGCTGCTGGAATTCCGGACACCCGGCGGTTACGATGATCGTGACGGCCCGTTCTCAAGAGACGGGAGGTCGATCGCGGCAATAGGAAATCTCACACCTTCCACATCGAGAGGCAATCACCATGCACTTTTCACGGATTTCTGCATTTTCCGTTCTGGCCGTGCTGCTGGGCGGGCTCGCGCTCGAAGCGGCGGCGGAAGAAAAGGCCAAGCCTAAGGATCACCTGCTGACGATCGCCGGCGGCAAACTGTCAATCACGGCCAGCGGCCAATGGACCGTGAAAAAACCGGCGGTCCGCATCATCGAACATGAGTTTGCCGTGAGCGCGGCCCAAGGAGACGCCGCCGGTGGGCGAATGCTAATGATGTCGGCCGGGGGCAGCATCGAGGCCAATCTGGCTCGCTGGTTCGGTCAATTCAGCCAACCCGACGGCAAGCGCACGAAAGATCGGGCCAAGGTAACCAAGCTGAAGATTGCCGGTTACGAAGTCCGCATCGTCGACGTCAGCGGCACCTACAACGATCGCCGCGGACCATTCGCCCCGGCCGTCAAACGGGCCGACTATCGCATGTTGGCGGCCATCGTGACCGTCGGCAAGAAGCCAGGAGCCCGGGCCAACCATTACTTCATCAAGTTTTACGGCCCCAAGAAGACCATCGCCGCCAACGAAAAGGCGTTCACGGAAATGATTAAGAGCCTCAAGGCGAGCCCCAAGGGATAGCTTTGAAATCGCGCAAATCAGCCGCGGAGCGGCGACATCAAATAGCCTGGGGCGCGAGCCCCAGGAAATCGTGATTGAATTAAGTTCTGAAAGCCCCGGAGGGGCGACATCGGATGAAGTCGCACTGTGTGTCGCCCCTCCGGGGCTTTCCGTTAGATCATCGACATTATCCCTATCCCTGGGGCTGACGCCCCAGGCTATTCGATGCCGTCCCTCCGGGACTAAAATGCGCAACTTCAAAAATCTTTAGCTCGCGGTAGGAAAACGAAAACAACAACGCACTTTCGTCACTGGTGTCAGAATGGGAACGCATCGGACGTATAGTCGCATCATCGGTGCATGTTTCGTCGTCCTTGGAATCGTTTTCGGGTTGGTAGATTGGTTCTTTCCACGGATACCATGGGCGATATTGACGGGCGGGGAGATGGTGTTGAGTTCAAAAAGTGTGTTTCTCGTTTTTTGTGGTGTCATGGGTTTCTCCGTGGCACTCGTAGGCATTGGAGTCGTTCTTCTGCGTTCGAGCCGCGATAGATGACCGAGATCGCACGGATCGTACGGTAGAACACCATCTCGCAGCGTATCCCATCGATCATGCTCCGACGACAGTAGCTCCCCATCCGGGCTTGCCCCGGTGGAAGCAGGGTTTCTGCACTACCGCCGCCGCCCCCAAAAACTGTCTCGACGGACCGACGCCTTCGGCGTCGGTCCGTCGAGACAAGCGCGGGCGAGGCCGTCGCCGAAGTAGTGCAAAAACGTTCGCTCCACCGGGACAAGCCCGGATGGCGGCGGAGCGTCCTTCGGTTCGGCACGCGCACGAAGATTGTTCGTTGCTCAATTCCACCATTCCTTCCCCCAGTGTCGGACGGGATAATGGAAACTCTTTGCTTGCCAGGCCTCGTCATAAGCATTGTCGGCTTGCTGGGCACGCCGCGAAATCTGGCCGGGTGGAGTTTCTTTCTCGGCATCTATGGTACGCTGCATCTTCCGACGATTTACCTTTTCCTTTTTCGTGCTTAGCCGCCGCAAGCCCGCAAACGCCAGAACGCCAACATGAACCAACGCTTCCGCCGAGTCCGTCGTTGCCTTTTCATCGCCGCTGTTCTCGCGACATTTCTTGCCACCTGGAACGCATCGTCCGCCCAAGACACCAACCGACTCAACGTCCTGTTCATCGCCATTGACGACTTGCGAACCGAACTGGGGTGTTACGGGGTGAAGCACGCTCGGTCGCCGAATCTCGACCGGTTGGCCGCGCAGGGCGTTTTGTTCACCAACCACTTCACCGCGGTGCCGACTTGCGGCGCTTCGCGCTATGCGATGCTGACAGGCCGCAGCCCACGCCGTTCGGGCGTGACGAGTTCTAACGCGGCCCTTTACGCCGGGCCATCGGCACTCGTTCGAAAAGCCGGACCCGCGGCGCAGACGATGCCGGAGCTGTTTCGCCGCAGTGGGTATCGCACGGTTTGCATCGGCAAAATTTCGCACACGGCCGACGGCAAGGTGTTCGCCTACAACGGCCGGGGCGACGGGCGCGAGGAGATGCCGGGGGCCTGGAGCGATTTGGCCACGCCTTACGGCCCCTGGAAACGCGGCTGGGGAATCTTCTTCGCCTATGCCGGCGGAAAACACCGCGAAGACGGTCAGGGCCATCGTGACCTGATGGAATTCGTCGCCGAGAAAGACGAAGACCTGCCCGACGGACTGATGGCCCAACGGGCGATCGAGCGGCTGAAGACGCTCAAAGACGCGAACGAGCCGTTCTTCATGGGCCTCGGATTCTTCAAGCCGCACCTGCCGTTTGTGGCCACCAAGGCCGATTGGGAGGCGATGGCCAAGGTCGACGTCCCGCCGCCTCCGCATCCCGAGCGCGTCGATTCTCCGCACTGGCACGGCAGCGGCGAGTTTCGCCGGTACAAATTTCCGTTCCCGAAGACTCGCCCGCTGGCCCGCAAGGATCAGATCGCCGCGCGACGGGCCTATCTGGCGTGCGTGCGTTACGTCGATCGTCAGGTCGGCAAGGTGCTCGCCGCGCTCGATGAATTGGGCCTGGCCGAAAGCACGGTCGTTGTTGTCTGGGGCGATCACGGCTGGCATCTGGGCGATTCGCAAATCTGGGGCAAGCACACGCCGCTGGAACGGGCACTGCGGAGCACGTTGATCGTCCGGGCTCCCGGCGTCTCGAAGAAAGGCCTGCGCTGCGACGCCCCGGTTGCCTCGATCGATCTTTACCCCACGCTCGTCGATCTCTGCCGGCCGAAGTTTCGCAAGACGAAGCACCCGTTGGACGGCGTCAGTCTGCGCCCGCTGCTCAGCGGCGAAAAGCAAGACGTGCGGCCCGCCGCGATCAGCTATTGGCGCAATGCCGTGAGCGTTCGCACCCGCACGCATCGGCTGGTGGCGACGTTGAAAAAGTCGGAAGTGACGCATGTCGAGTTATATGACATGCGCGACGGCCCCGATCCGGTTCGCAACATCGCCGAATCGCAGCCGGAAGTCACCAAGGCCCTGTTGAAGCACGTCAAGTAGATCCCTTCTGCCGGAAGGGATCTCGGCTGGTAGTAACCCGCTTCAGCGGGTCAAGAGGGCCGGCTGAAGCCCGGCCACTACAAACCGTCCCCCATTGGGAAATTCCCCCGCAGGGCTTATCTTTGGGGGCCATGTCCTCTGCCGTCCCTCCTCGACTTTCCGCCGCCGCCCGCCGCCGCGCGATGCGGTATTCGTACGTGAACGCCGCGTTGTGGTCCACGGGCAACGGATTGACGGGGACGACGTTGATCTCGTATCTGGGGTCGGAGTTGGGAGCCTCGTGGCTGGCGGTCGGTGTCCTTCTCGCCTCGCCCCAATTGGCCGGCGTCTTGCGACTCTCGGCGCCGGCGATGATCGCCCGATCCGGCAGTCGCAAGCGGTTCTGCCTGGGGTGTTATGCGGCCAGTGGCGGGCTGTTGCTTCTGCTGCCGATTCTCTCCGCGCCGGGCCGGCTGCCCAGTCGAGAGGCGTCGCTGACGGCGCTCGTATTGCTGTGGTGCGGATACCATCTGTGCGAGTATCTCGGCACGATCGCGCTGTGGGCCTGGCTGGCCGATTTGGTACCCGGGCGCGTGCGAGGGAGGTTCATCGGTCGGCGCGAGCGTTGGCTGCTGGTCGGCCGAATCATCGGGATGGCAACCAGCGGGCTGTTTTCATACGAGTGGATCAAGCGACACGAAGACGCCCAAGACTGGATCGGCTACGCGATTCCGGCGGCGGCCGGCGCCGTGATGATGATCGTGGCAATTCTCCCGCTGCTGCGGATGCCCGAGATTGCTACGTCGAGAGCCGCGGACGTTCGAAATACACTTCGACAAATGTGGACTCCACTGGTCGATGCCCGATTTCGCCGCTTGCTTACTTACGGCTGCTGTGTCTCGGTCGTCAACGGGATCACGCAGCTCGCGCAGTTTCTTTACGTTCGCTACGCGCTGGGGTTTACGCTGCGGGATTATCTCTTCCTCCAGATCGCTCTACGCCTGGGACAATCGATGCTTGCGCCGCTGGCCGGCCGCCTGGCGGATCGATTCGGAAATCGACCGTTGATGATCCCGAGTCAGTTACTCGTCGCCGTTGCCTTGTTGTTTTACTACGCGGCGACCCCGGCGCAGCCCGGGTGGATCGCCGGTGCATGGATTTTTTGGGTGGCCTACGTTGGCCTGAACGTCTGCATTCCCAACTTGATGCTCAAGCTGGCGCCGGGCGAGAACACGTCACCTCACATCTCGGCATTCTACGCGATCAAGGGTTTGTTTTTCGGACTGAGCACCATACTGGGCGGCTGGCTGTTCGGCGTCTTGGAGCAAAACATCGGCGCGATTAGCTTTTCGCCGCTGGTCTCGGACCATTACGACCTGCTGTTCTTGGTGGGATTTGTGCTGCGCGCAGTGGCCGTCGTATTCTTGCTGCGGATCGTCGAGCCGGGCGCGCGGAGCTTGTGGGAGGTAGTCTTTACGAGGCGAACATTGTAGGGTGGGCACTGCCCGCCAAAAAATCACAAAGCATGAAATCCTAAATCCTAAACAAATTCACATGCCAAAATCCAAAGGCCCGAAACAGTAAAGCTCGAGCATTTGGTCATTCGGATATCCAGATTTGTTTAGGATTTCGTGCTTGGGATTTTCCACACAACACGACACGTACATGAAAATCATTATCGTCACTCCCGCACCGGCCGGATCGCGCATGGGGAATCGGGTGACGGCGCTGCGCTGGGCGCGGATTTTGCGAGGTTTGGGCCATCGGACGTCGATCGAAGAGGCGTATCGCGGCGAGCGCTGTGATCTGCTGGTGGCGCTGCACGCCCGCAAGAGTGCGGCGTCGGTGAAGCGGTATCGACACGATCGCGGTGACGCGCCGCTCATCGTCGCGCTCACCGGCACCGATTTGTATCACGATCTGCCGGGCAGCGCTGCCGCGCGAAAATCGCTACGGTTGGCCGATCGTTTGATCGTCTTGCAGCCGTCGGGCATCGACGCGCTGCCGGTCGAAGTGCGACACAAAGCCGTCTCGATCATCCAATCGGTGCCGCGTCCAACGGGAAAAGTTCGCCAGTTGAAACGCGTGTTTGAGGTTTGTGTGATCGGACACTTGCGGCCGGTCAAAGACCCGTTCCGTGCGGCGATGGCGGCCCGCAGGCTTCCGGCCGAATCGAAAACGCGCATCGTGCAAATCGGCCGGGCGCTGAGCGCCGCGATGACGCAGCGCGCCGAGCGCGAGGCCGCGATCAACGCCCGTTTCCATTGGCTCGGCGAACTGCCCCGCTGGCAAGCCCTCCGCCGCTTGCGGCGTAGCCGACTATTAGTCGTCAGCTCCCAACTTGAAGGCGGCCCCAACGTCGTCTGCGAAGCCCTGGCCGCCGGCGTGCCGATCCTCTCCTCCAAGATCGACGGCGTGATCGGCCTGTTAGGCGGAGATTACCCCGGCTATTTCCCCGTCGGCGATACGAAGGCGTTGGCAGAGTTACTGCACCGGGCGGAGATCGATTCCACGTTCTACCAGTCACTTTGCAGCGCCACTCGTCGCGCCGCCCCGCTAGTCGATCCGCGTCGGGAAGCACGATCTTGGAAACAACTGCTACGCCATTTATGAACCCTGTACCATCGCAGAGTAGGCAGAATAATGAGGGGCAGAATAATGAAAGATGAAACTAGCGGATATTATTCTGCCCTCCATCATTCTGCCCAACTTTTTCTGCCGAAGAATTCAAATCCAGCCCACACGAGACGCACTCCTTCTTTTAGGTTCATCCGGCTAAAGCGTAGTTTTCCGTAAAGTGAGGTTTGAGAGGTTGAGGGGTGAGGAGAGAAAAATGGTTCCTCCGGAGCTTTAGAGGGTGGTTTCATCGACTCCGCCACGGACACAGAGAAGAGGAACCCGTATTTGTGAATCCCCGAGCCCTGCTGTGGTCCATCCTGTTTTCCCGTCCGCTTTTCTTCTTCAATCCCTCACCACTCAAGCCTCACTTTCTCAAGTCAAAACACGCTTCAGCCGGACGAACCACCAACAAAAAAGGAAACAGGTTGTCCGCAGATTACGCAGATGGGATGATGGAAAACAATTCAGTCTGAATTAACAACATCTGCGTAAATCTGTGTAATCTGCGGACAACACGGCGATACCTGAAACTCAACATCGAGAGCACGACGATGGTTAACCCGGATGAACCTTCTTTTAACTCACCCTCAGCCCCGCTGGTCGATCCGCGTCGGGAAGCACGATCTTGGAAACAACGGTTAAGCCATTGATAAACCCTGCATCATCGCAGGGTAGGCAGAATAATGAGGGGCAGAATAATGAAAGATGAAACTAGCGGATATTATTCTGCCCTCCATCATTCTGCCCAACTTTTTCTGCCGAAGAATTCAAATCCAACCCACACGAGACCCACCCATGTCTTCCACTTGGTCATTCTACAGCGCCGGTCAACTCGTTTTCGGCAGCGGCGCGGCGGCACAATTGGGCCGGCTCGTCGGCGAAAGAAATCTTAAAAGCGTTTTGATCGTTACCGACCCGGCGCTGATTGCCGCCGGCGTGCTCGATCGAGTACGCAGCCCGCTCATCAAGGCCGGTATCGAAGTCGACGTGTTCGACGGCGGCGAACCGGAGCCAGCGCTGGAAGTTGCCGACCGCGCGATCGAGCACGCCCGCGGTTTTTCGCCCGACGCGATTCTCGGCTTGGGCGGCGGCAGCAACATGGACGTGGCCAAGATCACGTCGGCCGTGTTCACCCACGGCGGCAAGCTATCCGATTACTTTAGCTACGACAACGTGCCTGGTGAGGTAACGCCAATCATCTGCGTGCCGACCACCGCCGGCACCGGCAGCGAAGTTTCGCACGCGGGCGTGTTGACCGATACGGCGGGCGAAATGAAGGTCAGCATTCTGAGCAATTACCTGCGGCCGTGTCTGGCGGTTGTCGATCCCGTGTTGACGCTCACTTGTCCGCCGCAGGCCACGGCCGACAGCGGCATCGACGCGCTGACGCACGCGGTCGAAGCCTACACGGCCCGGCCGAGCGAGGATTTTCCGCTTGAGCCCGGCCAATCGAGCCCGTATTACGGCAGCCAGCCGCTGACCGATTGCTTCGCCGAAAAGGCGATCCAACTCGTCGGCCAACACTTGGTTACCGCGGTCCGCGAGCCGGACGATCTGGCGGCCCGCGAGGGTATGGCGCTGGCCGCCACGTTGGCCGGCCTGGCGTTTTCAAATGCCGGTGTGGCGGTGGTCCACGCTTTGGAATACCCGCTCGGCGGCGTGCTGCACTGTTCGCACGGCGGCGGCAATGGGCTGCTGCTGCCGTTTGTGATGCGTTACAACCTGCCGGCCTGCCAACAGAAAACGGCCAACATCGCCCGGCTGCTTGGCGGCGACGTTTCGAGCCTCGACGAACCGCAGGCCGCCGAGCTAGCCATCAGCACCATCGAACAACTCAAACGCGACATCGGCATTCCGCTCCGCCTGCGCGACCTGGGTGCCCACGGAGACCAACTTCCCGGCTTCGCCGAAAAAGCCTTCGCCATCAAACGCCTCATGCAAATCAATCCCCGGGAGCCGACCCTCGACGATCTGGTGGGGATACTTCGAAGCGCACTTTAGACTTCGTAGGACACGCTCTGCGTGCCGAATGGGCAGCTACCGCCTAACCAGCATTGCCACAAGCAGGCCCTTGTTTCGGCGTCAATGCGGCAGCCCTGTCGTCCGTTTCAACCAGCGAGTTTCACCACTGCCAACAGAACTCTCCACGGGTGAGTTTTCCGCCGGGCGGTTTTGTAACATCGCCGCCGCGCAGGCCGGCCTTCGTAAGTCGGATGACTTCCTTTCGCCACGCCGGCGTGGCCGCGGCGTCGGGTCGGAAATCGGATTCATTTCGTTCGGCGGATTGTCCGAAAGTTCCTCGGGTGCATCCGGCCCGTGTCGAGATACGGCTTGAGCATCTGGCGGAATATCAATTGGGCCTCGGCCGGGCGAAACGTCGACGGTCCGTGATAGGGCCGCCCCGGCATCGGCGAGCCATACCCATTCGGCCGTCAAGCAAGCTGCGATTCTCAATGACCCTGAGCGGCACGGCGCTAGCCGCCGGTAAATCGACGTTACGTCGTCCCACACATAACCCGCGGCTAGCGCCTTGCGGCTCACCCCGACTGCGGCCAAGGAAAGTGGCGTCGGGCGTTTGCCAATCTCCGCGATCCAGGTTCATTTTGACCGCCATCTGTGTCTGTGGTAGCATAATAGGGGTATTTCGACAGCACACGATACGAATGGAGATGCTCTCATGGCCGTCACCGAGTTGGACCTTCAGTCGTTCGCTGCGTTCGTACGCGAACAGGCGACCAGCGGCCCCGATCTCAGCATCACGGAGCTTGCCCAAGAATGGGACGCCGCACGACAGCGAGACGAGGTCAAGGCGGCGATCCGCGAAGGCCTCGCGGACATCGAAGCCGGTCGCACTCGCCCGGCCCGAGAATTCATGGCCGAGGTTCGTGAGAAGCTCGACGACGGGATTCGTTAATGTCCTTTCGCGTTGAGACCACCGCGCGGGCCGAGCGTGACTTTTGGAACTGTCACGACTACATCCAAGAGCGCAGTCTGGAGGGGGCGGGGCGCTGGGTAGTGGCATTTAACGACGCTTTGTTGTCACTTGAAGATCGCCCGACGCAAAGTCGTGCGCCGGAGCAGATCGCGGACGGCCTTACTGAAGAAATCCGGCAAAAGGTTTTCAAGACGAAGCACGGCCTCCGCTACCGACTGCTGTTCGTCGTTCGGGGCGACACCGTACATGTGATACACGTTCGCGGACCGGGCCAAGATGTGCTGCGGGCCGAAGAATTAGAACTGCCGGACGAATGAGAACGGCTAGTGAAGGATGTCGCCTCTGGCCAGGGTGAGCATTGACAGCCAACTCTCACTGGTCCGTTGTTCAGTCGTCTTGTGTCGGCGACGAAAATCGAGGAACGAGTTCCTCAAGCATTTCACGATGCTCTCTGAAGGTGAGCGACTCCTCCCATTTCACTGTCGCGCCGTACTTGTGGCGGAGCACACTCTGAAACGATCCAGTATGGTCCTTTGGCTGCGACAACAGATGCTGTGCGTAATCGTTAAACACTTTTTCGATCGAAACAAACTGCCCGGCAATTGACAACGCTTCCAGATCGCGAACCGTCAAGACCATCAGCGGCCCAACTCTGTCAATACAGCCTCCGGCCCTCGCATACTCGGCGTCGAAAAGTGGCTGCAACATTTTCTGCACCGCGTGGGTTCCGAGGGCCTCCTCAAGACAAACCAGCACGGGGTAGATTCGTCTGCAAGCAACAAGGTCCAAGATGTGACCTTGGCAAACGACCTTCGTTTCGTCCCCGAGTATCCGAGCGATGTTTCTCGCGAGTTGCCCAACTCCCTTACGGCCTTTACGGAATTCTTGGGCGGCAATCGTTTCGACGCCTTGGAGTATTTCGCCGGATATTCCTGACATGCGCTCTCGCGTTGTCAACAATCTTGCTTTGCATTCAAAAACCACAGCAGTGTTCGACCAAACGAGAATTCCATCTCCCGCTTCCTGCTGTTTTCCCACAAACCGTGAAGACGCGCAATACGTTCGCCCAAGCCCGGTAGTCACGGTACACTCACCGAGCAGCCGGTGAACGTAGCACTCGAACAACGTGCCCATAAGGTCATTGAAGGTGTCCTTGCCATACGCATCTTGCAACAG
This sequence comes from Planctomycetota bacterium, assembly GCA_022564995.1. Lineage (GTDB taxonomy): Bacteria > Planctomycetota > Planctomycetia > Pirellulales > JADFKK01 > JADFKK01. The sequence continues at coordinate 21,977 of JADFKK010000103.1, forward strand.
GAAATAGACGCGGTCGATGAACGTGCGGACGAAGAGCGTCAAGTCCGGGCAGCAGTATTTCCCCGGCATCACCTCAAGCAACGGTCGCTCTCGAATCGGCGTCATGTCAAAGGCCCAAGATTGTCTGGCTCTGACGAGTCGAACTGCCAGTTCCTCGGGGGTCTGTGATATTAGCGCGGTCGCCTTTTCACGAACGTCCGCTGTGAATGCTTTCGCCGATTCGTCATTTGCCAGATCAAGTAATAGCGGATTCAGGTTCGTTTCCAGATGATTTCCGAGAAAGCGGACATACACTGCCGCGAGAAAGTTCAGGAATTCAGTGAGCGAAATCCCGTGCTTGCTATAGAATGCCTCTTCAAATCCGGGCACTTTTTTTCGAGCAAGTTCGGCCTGAAACTCAGTGCTCTGTGCCACTTCCTCCCACAGTAACCGCGCTCGCCCAAGGAGATCGAAGTCTGGTTGTGCATACGATGAATCTTACATCAGCACAAGAACTGCGACCATCCATTCGGTTACGTCGTCGGAAAGACTGTTCTCAAACTCGCTCTCAATATCGCTCAGCACATCACTGGCCATAAAGCAGGCCCGGCCCAATCGTTCGGCAACCTCTTTGTTGGGCATATCGGTCGCAGCCTTGCGGCATGACATGACTACGAGTTGGAGGACAAACCACACGACCCGCCGATGGAATATCCTGCCGGCGTCGATACCGTCGCTTCGCATCATTGCCTCCAGCTTGTCACACCATTCAGACGGAAGCAGCTCTCTGGCCCACTGAAGCTGGGTTTCGGCCATCACGCCTCGCTCGCTCAGAATCCCCTTCGAGAGGCCGCACAGCCAACGCAGCGCCTCCGAACGCGGGATCATCTGAATTTCCTGAATAATGTCTGCAGCGGTTGCCTTGGTTCCAACCACGTCCAGATGCGAATAGAACTGGCTGACCGGCATCGCGATCGGATGACGTGGGGCGGGTTGCTTCGCGGCTGGGAGAATCAGTGCCATCGGACGTTTCTGTGGTAGGCGTGCGTTCTGGGAAGACAGGTCACCCGTCGTCAACATACCGTCTTCCGACCTCGACATCGAGCCACAAATCCTACAAACCTGGGTAACTTCAAGCATTTCCGAAACGGCACGGGCAACTTCCAAATACCCCGGCTAACAGCGTCGATTTGCCCACACGGTGGCTGTGCAGTAGAATGATTGCAGAAAGGTCGAGCCGATATGTCCAAAATCATCGTTACCGATCCGCTGCTCAGCGAGTTGGACGGGTGTTTCACGCCGACCGAATTGTGTGATCCGTCTGGTCGAAGCCTCGGTCATTTCCTGCCCTCTGGGGCCGCGGCATTCCAGCCGCGCGATTCCGATCAGTGTCCGTACTCGCCCGAGGAGTTGGCTCGGATGCAAACGGAGGCCGGCGGCCGGTCGCTTGCCGATATTCTCGATAGCTTCCCAGCCAAATGAGATACACGCTCATCTGGCGCCCGACCGCCGAAGCGGCGCTGGCCCATCTTTGGAACACGGCTAGCGATCGACAGGCGGTGACTGACGCCGCCGACACAATTGATTCTGCCCTTCGTGACAGTCCATTACTCGTCGGCGAGTCGCGCGGCGGGAACACGCGGATCGTGATGGCCTCCCCCTTGGCGGTATACTGCGACGTGAGTGAAGCAGATCGAACGGTCCATGTGTGGGCCGTATGGCGATCGCGCGGTTCGTGATCTCCGTGTTTCCACAGCGCTGTGAATCGTGAGAGGGCCGGGCGCGTGATGGGATGCAGCGATAGCGGGAGGAAGAGTGACGAGAGGAGGGTGAGCAGGTTTCGCAAGCGCCTGACGTGCATTTCCGGCCGTGCTGTCGTATAATGTTAAGGCGACGGCAAGAAACGACATGTATTGAGGAGAGCCGCTTCGATGTCCCTGGATTCAAGCATTCCGCCGGGCGATTCATTGCCGGCGGAACAGGCGAGGCGATCTCAAGATCTGCGCCGTCTCATCGGGTTGTTCGCCACGGACGATTCCCCGCCCACGGATAAAGAGTGCGATAAAATTATCGAAGAGGCTCGACTACGAAAATATGAATAAACGCATGAGGTTCGTTACATGAAGAAGTATCTACTCTCACTGGCTCTCTTTCTCTCTTTCGTAACATCCAACACACTCGCCGCCATTCCCGACGGCATCACTAACTCGCAGAAACCGGGCGAAAACCCGCCTTCGCCGGCGGAGTCCTTGAAGAAAATCACGTTGCCCGACGGGTTTCGCGTCTCGCTGTTTGCGGCGGAGCCCGACGTGGCGCAGCCGATTGCGATGGCGCTCGATGATCGGGGGCGGCTGTGGGTGGCGGAGTGTTATTCGTATAAGAAGTGGCAGCCGACCGGGTTGGATCGGATTTTGATCTTTGAGGATACCGATGGTGACGGACGGTTCGATAAGCGAAAAGTGTTTGCCGAGGGACTGGCGAATCTCAGCGGGATCGAACTCGGCTTCGGCGGCGTGTGGGTTTGCTGTGCGCCGAAGCTGCTGTTCATCCCGGATAGAAACCGGGACGACAAGCCCGACGGGCCGCCGGTGACCAAGCTCGACGGTTGGGACACCACGAAGGTCGGCCACAACATCATCAACGGGCTGACCTGGGGACCGGACGGTTGGCTGTACGGAATGCAGGGCATTCAGGGGCCGTCGCGGGTCGGCAAGCCGGGTACGCCGGCGGAAAAGCGGGTCGACATCAACTGCGGCGTGTGGCGCTATCACCCCACGCGCGAAAAGTTCGAGGTGGTGGCCCACGGCACGACGAATCCCTGGGGGCTGGACTTCGACGCCCACGGCGAGGCGTTCTTCACCAACTGTGTGATCGGCCATCTGTGGCATCTGATTCCCGGGGCGCGTTACAAGCGGATGTACGGGGAAGATTTCAACCCGCACAGCTACGCTCTGATCGACGCATGCAG
>JADFKK010000104.1 GCA_022564995.1 Planctomycetota bacterium
GGCCGAGTCGGTGGCGCCGCACGTCGACAAACTTCGTTACAACCCGGGGCATCTTTATCACCACGAACGGGACAAACCCTGGCAGGAGAAAGTGCGTTACATCGCCGGCGTGGCGGAGCAAAATGACTGTGCGATCCGCGTGGGTGTGAATTGCGGCAGCGTCGATCCGGCGAAACTGGAACAATATGACGCGGACTCGCTTGACCCGATGCTCCAAAGCGCCTTGGAACACTGCGAGCTGCTCGACTCGATCGGCTTTACGCGGTATTGCGTGTCGCTGAAGGATTCCGACCCGGCCAAGGTGATCGAAGTGAATAAGCGGTTCGCGGCGGCGCGGCCCGACGTGCCGTTGCACTTGGGCGTGACCGAGGCCGGCATGCCGCCGGACGGGGTGATTAAAACGCGGATCGCGTTGGAGCAATTGATTAGCCGCGGGATCGGCGATACGATTCGCGTCTCGCTGACCGTGCCCAACGCGGAGAAGCCGCAGGAGATCGCCGCCGGCCGCGAGATATTGGCCGACATCGCCGCCGGGCGGGTTCGCTCGGTCGTCGACTACGGCTTGGACACACTGAACATCATTAGCTGCCCAAGCTGCTCGCGGGTCGAAAACGAAGCCTTCATCCAACTCGCCGCCGACGTGAAGCAGATGACCGCCTTCGCCAAGGACCACGCCCTGACGATCGCCGTGATGGGCTGCCGCGTGAACGGGCCCGGCGAAACCGACGACGCCGACCTGGGATTGTGGTGCGGCCCGACCTACGTCAATCTGAAACGGGGCGGTGAGGAGTTGGGGGCGTTTTCGTACGACGAGATTCTGGGGAAGCTGAAGGAGGAATTGGAAGTGATGATTGCGCAGCGGGCGACGGCACAAACATAGGGATTATACCGTGGCACAGGCGTCCCGCCTGTGGGTTTCACCGGCGGGACGCCGGTGCCACGTGAGTCGCTGGTCACGGAGGACCACATGCGGCGGTTACTATACTTTTCGATTATCACGCTGGTGGGCTGCGCTCCGCTCAAGCCTTCGCCGCCGAAGCTGCCGGTCGGTCAGACTCGCACGGTCGACCAACTGGTGATTCACAGCGATTTTCCGCTGCCCGAGCAACACCGCATGTTGGACGAGTTGCGAGCGCTGCGCGGGCAGGTCAGCCGGCGGCTCGAATTGCCGCTGACCGAAGAGCCGATCCACGTCTATCTGTTCAAAAGCGGCTCGCGTTATCGGGCGTTTCTCAAGAAGCACTTTCCCGACTATCCGATGCGGCGGGCGTTTTTCGTCGAGACCGACACGCGGCTGGAGGTCTATGCCCACTGGGGCGATCACGTGGCCGAAGACCTGCGCCACGAGGTTTGCCATGGTTATCTGCACGCGGCGGTTGGGCACTTGCCGCTGTGGCTCGACGAGGGGTTGGCCGAGTATTTCGAGGTCTCGCCCGGCCGCGACGGCATCCACGGTCGACATGTCCGGCTACTGAACGAAAAGCTCCGCGACGGCTGGCGGCCCGATCTTGCCCGGCTCGAATCGCTCGACGCGCCCGAGTCGATGCGACAACTCGACTACGCTGAATCCTGGGCCTGGGTGCATCTGCTGCTGGAGACCAGCGGCCCACGGCGCGCGGCGCTGCACGCCTATCTCGATTCGCTACGGCGCCGCGAGCGCGCCGATGTGCTCTCGGAGTCGCTCGGCGAACTGAGCTTCGATCCGGCTCGCGATCTGGTTGAGCACATTCGTGCGCTTGATGTTCGTCGTTAAATAGACAACGCCTCATAGATATGGAACAATGTCGGTAGTTCGTAGCGACAGGATCGTTTAACGGCAAGCCGCAGGCGACAGTGTTTTCTGAAGCACCGCGTTGCCTGAAACGCAGTCGCCTGCGGCTTGCCGTTAAACGACTTACCGGATTGACATTATGCAGGCTAAATTCTCGCTCAAAGAAACTCGCCTTGGCTTGCGGAATTCTACGACGCGGATTCCGTTTCGCTATGGCAGCGCCTGCTTGACGCGCTGTCCGCAGGCCGTGCTGGAGGCGACGATCGAGGTCGACGGGCGGTTGCACCGCGGCTACAGCGGCGATTGCCTGCCGCCGAGTTGGTTCGACAAGACGCCGGGCAAATCGTTCGCCCGGCAGATCGAAGAGATGCTCGCGGCGATCGCGCTGGGCGAGGAGATTTTCGCCGAAGAGGCGGCGCGGCCGGTGACGTTCTTTCCCGCTTGGTTGGCGGCCTATCGTCGGATGCACGAGGCCGCCCCGTCGCGCGGCTGGAACGAACTCTTGGCCAGCTTCGGCCTCAGCATGGTCGAACGGGCGATCATCGACGCGCTGGCCAGGGCCGCCGGCATGAGCTTTTTCGAGGCCATGCAAGCCGATCTTTATGCGATCGACGCCGGAGAGGTTCACGCTTCGCTGGCCGGACGTAAGCCGAAGGATTGGCTGCCCGAGAGCCCGATCCGCTCGGTTTACGTTCGTCACACCATCGGCCTCGGCGATCCGCTCACCCGCGGCGACATCCGGCCCGAGGATATTGCCGACGATGGCTTTCCGCAGGCGCTGGAAGAATACGTCGTGCAGACCGGCACGCGGTATTTCAAGGTCAAGGTCTCGAACGATCTGGACGTCGACCGGCAGCGGCTCATCGACATCGCGGCCATCTGCGAGCGACATCTCGGCGATGATTACCGCCTCACGCTCGACGGCAACGAACAATATAAGCAAGCCGACCAGTTCGACGCCCTGATCGAACATTTGCGAAGCACGCCGGAATTGGAGACGCTGCTGGCCAACACGCTGGCCATCGAACAGCCGCTCGATCGCAAGATCGCCCTGGACGAAGCACATACGGCCGGCGTTCGCGATCTCGGCCGCTGGAAGCCGGTCATCATTGACGAATCGGACGGCACGCTCGACTCGTTCGCTACGGCCATGCGGCTCGGTTATCGCGGCGTCAGCAGCAAGAACTGCAAGGGGCCGATCAAGAGCCTGCTTAACGCCGGGCTTTGTCACCTTGCCAATGAAAAGGCCGGCACGGACGAATACCTGATGACCGGCGAAGACCTGTGCAGCGTCGGGATCATTCCCACGCAGGCCGATTTGTGTCTGACCGCCACGTTGGGGCTGACGCACGTCGAACGTAACGGGCATCATTACCATCCCGGCCTGAACTATCTGCCAGAAGCACAGCGGCAGGCCGCGCTGTCCGCCCACGGCGACTTCTACGCCCAGCAGCACGGCCGCGTCAGTCCGCATCTGGTCGATGGCCGGCTGGCGATCGGTTCGTTACAATGCGTTGGTTTCGGCTTTGCCGTCATGCCCGATTTCGATTCGATGCAATCGCCCGCGGATTGGGAGTTTGCCTCGCTAGGATTTGAGGAGTAGAGCGTTGATCAAAACCACGGTGGTCGGCAGTTACCCGGTGCCTACCTGGCTGCAGGTGTTCAGCACGCGGGAGAGCCTGCGCGACGCGATGCTGGCGGTGATCAAGACACAGGAATTGGCCGGCATCGACGTGGTGGCCGACGGCGAGCTGTATCGCTGGGACGTCAATCACGCCGAAACCAACGGCATGATCGACTATTTCGTCCGGCCGCTCTCGGGCATCACGCTCGATCTCTCCCGCCGGCAGCTCGACGCCTGGCAGCAGCGTGCCGGCATGACGTATCGCGCCAAGCCGGCCGCCCTGGTTGACGGGCCTCTGGGCGCCGGGCGGCTCGATCTGCGCCGCGACTGGGAGATGTATCGCGATCTGACCACGCTGCCGAAGAAGTTCACCGTGACCAGCCCTTACATGCTCGCAAAAGTTCTCGCCGACGAGCACTATGGCGATCTTTCGTCGCTGGTAATGGGTTTGGCCGACGTGCTCAAGGAGCAGCTCTCGGGTATCGACGCCGACGTGATTCAGGTCGACGAGGCCAACATCACCGGCAACGCCGACGACGGACCGATCGCCGCCGCCGGCATCAACCGCGTGTTGGAAGGGGCCGGCGGCACAACGGCCGTTCACCTTTGCTACGGCAATTACGGCGGCCAGACGATCCAGCAGGGCACCTACGAAAAGCTGATCGCCTTTCTCAACGCGCTGGACGCCGATCACGTCGTGCTCGAAATCGCCCGCCGGCCCGAGGCGGAGTTGACGATGCTCCGCGAAGTCAAAGCGTCGCTCGGCCTGGGCATCGGCGTGATCGACATCAAAGACAACGAAGTCGAAACGCCCGAAGAAGTCGCCCGGCGCATCGATCGCGCCGCCCGCGAACTCGGCGTCGAGCGAATCCACTACGTTCATCCCGATTGCGGCTTCTGGATGCTTCCCCGCAGCGTCGCCGACGCCAAGATGCAGGCGCTAGTCGCCGGGCGAGATTTGTTCGCCGGCCGGTAGGCCGCCGGCTTGCCGCGGCACAAACATCTGGAAAGCGAGGGAAGGAGGGAAGGATCAGCGCTGTGCGTCTCTCCCTCCCTCTCTCCACAACATCCGGCGCGACCAACGGTCGCGGCTTGATGGCCAGATGGTTAATAATCAAACCACAGCCCGAAGCCGAGCGTCTCTTCGTGCTGGTTGAAGAACTCGTACTGCTGGCTCTTGCCGTTGTAGTATTGCAGGCCGAAGCGAAACAGGCGGGTGCCGTGGTAGGGCCGCCATTGATAGCCGATTTGGGCGACGAAGTTGCCGCCGAAGTCGACCTCTTCGCGAAGATGGCCGTTAAGCGCCCAAAACAACACCGGGCGCCGGCCGGTCGGAGTGAGCGGGCTGTAGTCGAGGCCAAACTGAAATTCCCACGGCTCGGCGCCGCCATCGACGACGAACGACCAGGCCGTCTCGCCGTAGATACGCAGGTCGTCGCGGTAATAATACGAGCCGCCGAACACTATGGCGTCGTGGCTGAAGTTAATCCGCGTGGCTCCCGTGCGAACCGCGTATTCGTCGCCCAGGTGCGAACTGAGATGATAATAAGCGAGCTTCCAACGCCACGGCCCGTCGCCGTAGGTCAGCGGAACTCCGCCGCGAAAGTCCGTCGAGACCACGTCCCAGTTACGCTCCAGGTCTTGCCGCAGGAACGCTGCCACCTCCAGGTCAATCTGCCAACCGTCGGGCCTCATGCCGCCGCTGTGCCATAGCGGGCCAAGCCGAAGCGCCCGCCGAGAGTCGTTTCAAGCAGCCATCGCTGGTTGCGCTCGTTGGCCCAGGTGGTCGACATCCGCGGCTCTTTCACGCCGGCCAGATAAGACTGATAAACGAGGCCCTCGGGCAGTATCTGCCACTCCCAGTTTTCGTCGTACACGGCCGGCTGTGAGTCGAACTCGAAGGCTGGCAGCGACTGGTCAGGGTCGGCCGGCCCGAAACGCAGTTGCTGCTGAAGCGATTGCTGGTCTCGGCTGACCAGGCGTTCCAACCCGAGAAGCTGCCGGTCCTGGGCAGCCGCGCCAAGCGGCACGGCAAGCGCGCACAGCGCAGGCAATAGCCGCGTGAACAGCCGCCGACAATTGGGCAGGGGCGGGATTCTCATGATGGATATTCAAGATGGGTCAGAAACAGCGATCGCTGTGCGAGCCCCGATAGTCGGATTACACGCCAAGTTGCCGGACGCGCGCAAAATCTGCGGTCGCAGCTATGACCGCTGTAACCTTTATCGGCTGCTCAGCCGCAACATTCCGCACAACCCTAATAATTGTTCCTGCCCAGAAACGTAGCCGGGAGTGTAGCGAAGCATCCCGGGCAACAAAATAGGGAATTCGGTGAAAGTTTGCGGCCCCTGCTGCGCCGGAGCGGTGCTGCTAGCAGTTATGGCAGGGAATCGGGCAACTCTCGACGCTATCGATTCCAGCCGCTAATCTGGTGCTGTCGGAGGCGCCGACTCGCGCCTCCTACCAAGACGGGATTTGCCTCCTAAAGGCGTTTTCACGGAGAATTAAAAATGGTTTTACTCGAATTCAGCATCGTTCCGCTCGACAAGGGTCAGAGTGTCAGCCAGTATGTCGCCCGCAGTTTGGAGATTATCGACGCTAGCGGTCTCGATTATCGGCTGCACGCGATGGGCACCATCATTGAGGGCGAATTGGCCGAAGTGCTCGACGTGCTACGCCGCTGCGTCGAGGCGATTTCGGCCGATTGCGACCGGGTGACCTTCACGGCGAAAATGGATTACCGCAAAGGATACGCCGGTCGGCTGGAGTCGAAGGTGGCCAGCGTCGAAGAGAAGGTGGGGCGGAAGTTGAAGAAAGGCTGAGGGGAATGTCGAATGTCGAAATCAGAATGTCTAAAGAATGACGAATTACGAAGCCCGAATGAGCTGTGACGCGATGTGAACTGAAAACTGATTTTTCGTGCTTCGACATTTGAGCATTCTTTCGACATTCTGATTTCGTCATTCTTTTTTTGTAACACTTTAGCCGAGTGGCGGCGCTCTCGCGGTGTAGCGGAATTCGCAAGAATTCCGCCGATCCCGCGTTAAGCTGGGCGACTTCCGAATTCGGCTACCACTCGGCTAAAGTGTTACCTTTTTTTCAATACGCGAACCAACACCAGCGAGTGCCACCCCATGAGCGATTCCCCCATCGATCCGATTCTCGGCCGCGTGCCGAGCGGCATCTACATTCTTACGGTGCGCCGCAGTGACCAAGAAACCGGCGACCAAGAAACCGGCGTCCAAGAAACCGGCATGTTGGCCAGTTGGGTCATGCAGGCCGGCTTCGATCCGCCGAGCGTCACCGTGGCCGTCAAACAGGGCCGCTACGTCGGGGAATGGATCGCCGCCGGGGAGAAGTTCGTGCTTAACGTCTTGGGCGAAAATCACAAAGCGATGCTCGGCCACTTCGGCCGCGGATTCGATCTCGGCGAGCCGGCCTTCGACGGCATCGACATCCAGCGCAGCGAGAGCGGCGTGCCCGTGCTGAGCGAGGCGATCGGTTACCTCGAATGCGAAGCCAGCGGACACGTCGACAGCGGCGACCATCGCATCTTTCTCGCCCGCGTCATCAACGGTCGGCTCAGCAGCGAGGAGAAGCCGATGGTTCACGTGCGTAATAGCGGCGCACATTATTAGCCGTAGGTTATGCTTCAGCATAACAGCCGTAGGGTGGGCACTGCACACCAAAACAAAATCCGAAGCACGAAATCCTAAACAAATTCAAATGATCCAATGAGCGAAGTACGAAACAAATCGCCCGACGCCGCCGATCATTTGAATTTTGACATTCGGATTTGTTTAGGATTTCGTGCTTAGGATTTAGGATTTCAGCCAATGCACCAAGCAGACGTTCTCATCATCGGCGGCGGAATCGTCGGATTGGCTACCGCTTATCGTCTCACCGAGCGGTTTCCCGACAAGCAGGTCATCGTGATCGATAAAGAGGCGGAGTTGGGCAGCCACCAATCCGGCCACAACTCCGGCGTGTTGCACTCGGGCATCTACTACAAGCCCGGCTCGCTGAGGGCGAAAAACTGCCGCAGCGGAAAGCTGGCGATGCAGGCGTTTTGCGATGCCGAGGGAGTCGACTACGATCTGTGCGGCAAGGTGATTGTGGCGATCGACGAAGACGAAGTGCCGCTGATGCGGAGCATCTACGAGCGGGGGCAGGCCAACGGGGTAACGTGCGAACTGATCGATCAGGGCCGGCTGGCTGAGTTGGAGCCGCACGCGGCCGGAGTGGCGGCGATTCACGTGCCCGAGGCGGGCATCGTCAACTATCGTCAAGTCTGCGATCGATTGGCGGCGCGAATTCGCCAGCGCGGCGGAAAAACCGTTACGGGAGCCAAAGCCCTGCGGTTCGTGCAGCGAAGCGGTTACGTGGTGGTTGAAACCACTGCCGGCGAATTCGGCGCCCAGCAAGTCGTCAACTGCGCCGGGCTGCATTGCGATCGGGTCACGCGGTTGAGCGGCCAGAAGCCCGAGGCGCAGATTCTGCCCTTTCGCGGCGAATTTTTCCAACTCAAGCCGTCGGCCCATCACCTCTGCCGAACCTTGATCTACCCGGTGCCCGATCCGGAGTTTCCGTTTCTCGGCGTCCACTTCACGCGGATCATCAGCGGCGGCGTCGAGTGCGGGCCGAACGCGGTGTTGGCCTTTGCGCGGGAAGGTTACGAAAAGACCGATCTCAACTTGCGAGATCTGGCCGAGACGCTCAGCTACGGCGGATTCTTGCGGATGGCCGCCAAATACTGGCGCACCGGGCTGGGCGAAATGGTTCGTTCGGCTAGCAAGGCGGCCTTCGTCCGCGCGCTGCAAAGGCTGGTGCCGGAGATTCGCGAAGACGATCTGACCAACCCTCGCTCCGGCGTGCGCGCCCAAGCCATCTCGCCCGAGGGCAACATGGTCGACGATTTTATCATTCAAGAAACCGAGCACGTCATCAACATCGGCAACGCCCCGTCGCCGGCTGCCACGGCCGCGCTGAATATCGGCCAGATGATCGTAGATCGGCTGGCCGAGCGGTTATCGCCATAAAGCCGCGCGCCCCCATAAAGCCGCGACCGCTTGGCGCGCGGGGTGAATGACACATCGACCGTCGCTTGGCGATAAAGGATCATTTTCTCACGGATCGTGGACCAGACAGAATGTGACAAACGAGCAACGCTTTGGTACAATCGATGTTCCCGACCGCCAACAACCGGTGACCGAATATGGCACAATTTCAACGAATTACTTTCGACCCCGCGGTCATGGGCGGAAAGCCTTGCATTCGCGGATTGCGAGTCACCGTCGCGACGGTACTTGGATTGCTTGGCGCCGGCAGATCGCGCGAAGAAATCCTGAAGGCCTATCCGTATCTTGAACCGGACGACATCGGCCAATGCCTGGCATACGCGGCTTGGCGCATGGAAGAACGTGACGTTCCCTTGACGACCGCATGAGTGTCCAGATCCTGATCGATATGAATCTGTCGCCCGATTGGGTTGATGAATTGACGGCCAGTGGTTGGCCTTCCGTTCATTGGTCCACGGTTGGCGATCCCAGGGCGACGGACCGAGCGTGATCCAAGTGCGATGCCAGAATGTTCTGCCGGAATACTTGGCGACGATCGTGATGGCAGCATTGAAGCAGCACGATACGGACTTATCGGCGGGTGCCATCGTCGTAGTGGACGAAGCGAAATGTCGGGTTCGCGTATTGCCGATTTGATTCGGCTTTCTACGCGGAATGTCTGAGTTCGGGATTATTCGTGTCGTGGTCGCTGCCTAAATTCTTGCGAATTCGGTTACGGCCTCCTGGCTTTACCCGCCCGCCTAGCCAGTGTCACAGCCATCTCTATAATCGAGTCTTATCCCCCGCTCGCTCATCGTTACGTCCTTTCCCGCCGCCGATCATGGTCACCACCGCCTCGCCCGTCACTGCTGAATTGACCGCCGCGCTGCGCGACGTGCTCGGCGATGCGGCCGTCTTGACCGCCGAGTCAGATCGGGCCGTTTATGAATGCGACGGCTTTGTGATCGACAAAAACCGGCCGGACGTGGTGGTCTTTCCCCGTTCGAGCGAGCAGGTTGCGGCCATCGTGCGGCTCTGCAACGAACACAACGTAGTGTATGTGCCCCGTGGAGCCGGCACGTCATTAGCCGGCGGATGTTTGCCGGTGGGCGGCGGGGTGATGGTCGTGCTGACGCGGATGAAGGATATCTTGGAGATCAATCTGCGCGATCGCTACGCGGTGGTCGAGCCGGGCGTCGTCAATGTCTGGCTCACCAAGGCCCTGGCCGGCAGCGGTTATCATTACGCGCCCGATCCGTCGAGCCAGGGCGCTTGTACGCTCGGCGGAAACGTGGCCACCAATTCCGGCGGGCCGCACACGCTTAAATACGGAGTGACCGTCAATCACGTCCTCGGTGTCGAGGCGGTCATGCCCGACGGGTCGATCGTCGAATTCGGCGGGCCGAGTCAGCAACAATTCGGTCTCGATCTGGTCGGCGCCCTGGTCGGCAGCGAAGGCACGCTGGCCATCGTCACCAAGGCCTGGGTTCGTTTGACCCGCGATCCAGAGGGCTATCGCACGATGCTCGGCGTGTTTGACTCAATCGACGACACCACCAACACGATCAGCGAGATTATCGCAGCCGGCATCATTCCGGCGGCGCTGGAGATGATGGACCAGGGGATCATCGGGGCGCTTGAAGAAGCTTTTCACTTTGGCTTTCCGCTCGACGCCGAGGCCGTGTTGCTGATCGAAGTCGACGGGCTAGAGGCCGGGCTCGACGAGCAGCGCGACCAGATCGTCGAACTCTGCAAGAAAAATGGCGCCCGCGAAGTGCGTCAGGCCGCCGATGCCAAGGAGCGGCAACTGCTGTGGAAATGTCGCAAGCAGGCCTTCGGCGCGGTCGGCCGGCTGAGCCCCAGCTATTGCACCCAAGACGGCGTCGTGCCGCGGACCAAGCTGCCGCACATGCTGCGGCGGATCAAAGAGATCGGCATCAAGCACGACGTGCGGATCGTCAATGTTTTTCACGCCGGTGACGGGAACCTGCACCCGATCGTGCTGTTCGACGAGCGCGACGCCGAGCAGACCAAACGCGTGCTATTGGCCAGTCACGAAATCCTCGACGAATGCCTGGCCTGCGGCGGCAGCGTCACCGGCGAACACGGCATCGGCGTCGAGAAGATCGATTTCATGAAAAAAATGTTCAACGAAGACGACCTGGCCGCCATGGCCCGGCTCCGCGAAGCCTTCAATCCGCAGGGGCTGTTGAGCGTCGGCAAAATGCTGCCGACAAGTGGAGCGTGCGGGCTCGAACAGAAGCATCCGGGGCGCAGGGCGGCGCTTTAACAGAAAACAACGATTCATCCGCTTGCCGGATTAGCCGACGATAACGTGACGACCACCAACCCCTTACCCCTGACCGAAACCCTCGCGCCCGGCGACATCGACGCGCTCGTCGACGTCGTGCGCGACTGCTGCGCCTCACAAACCCCGCTCTATCCCATCGGCGGCGCCACGGCCCTCGACTACGGCCGCACTCCCCAACAACCCGGCATCGGCCTTTCGCTCTCGGGCCTTAATCGCGTCGTCGATTACCCGGCCAGCGACATGACGATTACCGTCGAGCCGGGCATCACGATGGGCCAACTCCGCGAGACGCTGGCTGGCGAACGGCAGGAACTGCCGATTGACGTGCCCCAGTCGGACGCCGCGACCATTGGCGGCGTGGTGGCCACGGCCTTGGCCGGCCCGCGATGTTACGGGCTGGGCACGATTCGCGACTACGTGATCGGCATCAGCGCCGTCGACGGTCGCGGTACGCCATTCAAGGGCGGCGGTCGGGTTGTCAAGAACGTGGCCGGTTACGACTTTTGCAAACTGCTGACCGGCTCGCTCGGCTCGCTCGGCGTTATCGTCCAGCTTACCCTGCGGCTGCGGCCGATTCCCGAGAAGTCGGCGCTGGTGGTGTGTGATGTTAGTGATTCAGAAATGGCTGAGCGAATTCTCGCCGCGCTGGTCAACTCGGGCACCACGCCGGTGGCGATCGAATTGCTTGCCGGGCCGGCCTGGCAGAACGATCCGGTATTGGGCGATTTGCCGGGCGGCGCTGCCGGAAGAATCGCGGTCGGCGTCAGCGGCACGGCAACCGAAGTCGATTGGATGATCGAACAACTCCAGCGCGAGTGGAACCAGCAACACGTTACCGGCGTGCGGGCTATCAGCGACGCGCCGGCCGACGAGTTGTGGTCCCGCATCGTCGAATTCCCCGCCGCCGACGCGCCGTTGGTGATCCAGTCCAGCGTTCGCCCCAGCGACGTGACAGGCCTCGTCGAGGAATGCCGTGGCGCCGACGAGGCGTGCAGCGTCGTTTCCCACGCCGGCAGCGGCATCATATTGGCCCGTTTTGCCGAAGTGCCCAATGACGACGTGGCCCGATTGATCAACAACACGTTGCGTCCCGCCGCGGTCACCGCCGACGGCAGCCTCGTCGTTCTTTCGACCAACCTCGGCAACCAAACCCACCAAACCATCTGGGGCGGTCGCACCGACGCCACCGTCGTCATGGAGTCCGTCCGTCGTCAGTTCGATCCGCAAAGGTTGTTAAATCCCGGGCGGTTTTTTCGTGACTAACGATTAAGATGTAGAGGGGACGGAGCCGCCGTGTCCCCACGGCGGTGCAAGTTGACAGCGTAACGTACATCGCCCTGGGGACAGGGCGGCTCTGAAATCCCAAATCCCAAATGTCCACCACCTCACCACTCCCCGGATCGAGCATCGACTACCAGTTGCTACTCGACTGCGTCCATTGCGGACTGTGTACCGCGGCCTGTCCGACTTATGTGGAGACGGGCGATGAAAACGACAGCCCGCGGGGGCGGATCTATTTGATGCGGGGTGTGATCGACGGGCGATTGCCGCTGGACGATCATGTGCGGGGGCATCTGGATCTGTGCCTCGACTGCCGGGCGTGTGAGACCGCTTGCCCGTCCGGCGTGCAATACGGCAAGCTGATCGAGCCATTTCGCATCGAGATGGAACAGCTCGCAGGCAGCAAGGCAAAATCCGACGACTGGTTTCATCGCTACATCTTGTTCGGCATGTTTCCATATCCCGAAATGATGCGCAAAGCGCTGATTCCCGCTCGCATCGCCCAAGTCCTCAAACTCGACCGGCTTGTCGAACGGCTCGGGCTGCTGCGATTGTTGCCGACGCCGCTGCGGCGCCTGGTCCAAATGCTGCCGCCGCTGAAGGCCGCCGAGCCGCCGCTGCCCGCCGTGCTGCCGGCCAAAGGCAAGCAACGGGCGCGGGTGGCCCTGTTTACCGGCTGCGTTTCCGACGCGCTGTTTCGCCATACGAATTGGGCCACGGCCCGGGTGCTGCAAGAAAACGGCTGCGAGGTGGTCGTGCCGCAATCGCAGGGCTGTTGCGGGGCGATTCACTTTCACGCCGGCAGCAGCCAGCCGGCCCGCGAGTTGGCCGATGCCAACGTGGCGGCGTTCGATCTCGATGAGTGCGACGCGGTGATCGTCAACGTGGCCGGCTGCGGAGCGATGCTCAAGGACTATGGCCATCACTGGGACGACGCCGATCGATCGCGGCGATCCGACTTCGCCGCCAAGGTCCGCGACGTGCATGAGTTTCTCGATGAGCTGGGCTTGATCCCGCCAACCGGCCGGCTCGATCTGACCGCCACCTATCACGACGCCTGCCATCTCGCCCACGCCCAACAGATCACCCAGCAGCCGCGAAATCTGCTCGGCCAAATCCCCGGCCTAACACTGAAGCCTTTGCCTGAAACCGATCTTTGCTGCGGCGCCGCCGGCACCTACAACCTCACCCAGCCGGAGATGTCCGAGCGATTGAGCCGCCGCAAGCTCGACAACATTCTCAGCACGGGCGCCGGCGTCGTCGTCACCGCCAACGCCGGCTGCCTGCTGCAAATCGCCCAACAAGCCCGCCGCGGCGGCCATCGTCTCGACGTGCTGCACCCGATGGACCTTCTCGACCTAAGTTACCGTGGCCTGTCGCTCCCGTAGGCCGCCGGCTTGCCGCGGCGCATGGGCTGAAGTAGTTCTAGATCGTCGCCGCAAGCTTACCCTCGGTCGACACCGCAACCGAGGCGTCTTTGAGCGAGAAGCGAATGATCCGTCCGCGCTCGCCGCCGACATGTTCCGCGATCAGGCGGATATTGTGCTTCTCCAACTCGGCTTTGACGGCCTTGACGTTGGCCGCCCCCACGTCGCGGCTCGATTTCTTGCCGAACATCGTCGCGCCACCGGCGATTTTTGCGGTCATGGTCAGCGGATTGGCGCCGCCGCTCACCAGTTGTCGGCGCATTTCTTCGATCGCCGTGTCGGCAAACTTACCCGGCGTGCCCTGATGGCCGCGACTGTCCGAGAGCACCACGTGGGCTAGCGATCCTAATCCGGTCGATCGATCGTAGATGCAGACACCGACGCAGGAACCCAACAGCGTTTCCAGCATATCCGGTTTTTTGCCGTAACCAATGCCTGCCAGCGCCACCTTGGTTACCGTAGGTTCCGCCGTGACCGTTGACATCGCTCTCTGCCCTCTCAAGGGGTCGCATATGCGGCGCGCCACGCCCGCTGGCGCCAAGGCGCCACAAGACCATACGATTTACCTGCATTTAATCTAGGTAACTCTAGCTTGCGTTTCACTTAAGCGGCCGAAACCAGCAACTCGCCCCGACCCTGCGCCGCGGTACGTGCGGCCGGCGCCGGTTGTAACGGCTACCCCCCGCGGCGATCCCTTTGACACACCATAGGCAAAAACGGTAGATTTGCTCCTCTACCAGGGCACATTCGCATCGGCCAGCCACGTCCGAGACGAATTGCCCCACACCGGATGGGTGGCCGAGTGGTCGAAGGCGGCGGTCTTGAAAACCGCTGAGGGCGAGAGCCCTCCGCAGGTTCGAATCCTGTCCCATCCGCTTTGTTTCTCGACGTTTCCCCGTGTTTTGTCGGGTGAAACGTCGCCGCGATTGCCGGCCGAACTGCTTGCTTTCACTGCATCGGATTGCACCCGATTGCCCTCTTCTGCGCCGTTTAGCGCCACACAGAGCGCCACACTGTTTGGGTCACCAGCCGGCGATGCGATGCGGCCGTGCGTGCCCGTTGCTGCTGCCGCTTCTCTGGCCGGCGTGTTCAATTCCGGCAGACCGGCGACCGCTTCGCCCAGATCCTCCAGCAAGGAATGCGTGTAGCGATTCATCGTCAGGTCGATCGTCGAATGCCGGGCCAACTGCTGCGCCGTCTTCGGATGAACACCGCTGTTGGCCAGGTTCGTGATGAACGTATGCCGCAGAGCGTGAAAATCGGCCACCAAGCCGGCGTCGTCTCGATACAGGAGGAAACTCGACTGCTCCATTTCGGCCCGCTGTGCGTCGCCTGGGGCCGTCTCCAGCCATTGCGTGCGGGCGTCGGCCAAGTCGGCCCGGATTACGGTCGCCGTCTTATCCGAATCCGTTATTCTCAGCGCCGTCGCCTCGGGCATCTTGCTGGCGAGGTGCGCTTTGAGTAGCTCGGCCGTGTCGTTGCGCAGCGGCAATACGTCTTCCCGCCGGCGCTTGGAGTAGCCGGCCTCGACGGTCACGGTGGCCGGCGTCGTGCGGAAATCGAAACTGGAGCGCTTGAGCGAACGTATCTCACTGGCCCGCAGGCCGGTCTCGACGGCCAGCCGATAGGTGATGTATCGCTCGTACCCGCTCACGCCGCGCCGCTCGGGGCCGGCGGCTGTTACGTCCAGCAGCCAGCGCAGTTCCTCCAGCACCAACGCCCGTCGATCGTGCCGGCGGTCCGTCTTGACATTGAGGCCCCTCAGGTGGTCAAGCGGCGACGTGCTGGCCCGCTTGTCGCGCATCATCCACTTGCAGAATTGCTTGGCCGCCGCCAGATAGAAATTGCTCGTCTGCCGGCTCACGTCCTCCTCGCCGTCGCGCAGGTCGGCCAAGTATTGCTCGACTCGGGAAGCAGAGATTTCGCTCCACTGCGAAAATCGACAGCCGGTCATCAGCTTGCGGGTACGATTGGCCACCAGCCGAGCGTGCTTTTCGGTGTTGCCCTTGGCCAGCAGCGACTTCTCGAAATCGTCGAGATGTTCGGTCAACGGTTTGCCGGCGGCCATGCGTTCCCGGTCCAAGAGTCCCACGTCGGCCAGTTTCTTGCGAATCCGCAGCGGCATCGACTCCAGCCATTCGGCCAGCGACTTATCCGGCGCACCGCCGTTGGCCTTGCTGGCCACCAGCTTCTCGACGTTACGGCCCAGCGCTTCGGTTTGCCGCTTGTCCGTAAAGCCCGGCAGC
Source organism: Planctomycetota bacterium (assembly GCA_022564995.1). Lineage (GTDB taxonomy): Bacteria > Planctomycetota > Planctomycetia > Pirellulales > JADFKK01 > JADFKK01. The sequence goes on from JADFKK010000104.1 coordinate 15,718, forward strand.
CGGCGGATGGTTTCCAGGTGGTCTCGAAATTCGACGTACCATTTGGCATACGGTTGCGACTTGCCGGCTCTGTCTTTTCGTGTCGGTCGAAAAACTCGCATCCCTCACCACCTTTCCCAATGGTTCGGTTGATTCCACGTCACCCAATCCGCCGCCCGCGCATCCTCAGTTCTAGCTTCAGATACTCGGCCAGTTTGTCGAGAGACGACGTGGCCAGGCCCCGCTCGCCGGTCATAAACCGACTCAGGGCCGCCTCGCTCACGTCGGTCTCCTGAGCGATACGGTATCGGGTCACGCCGCACGTTTCGATGGCCGTCCTGATTTGCTCAGTAAACGTCAGTGTCTTTTTTCGTCGTTTCGCCATACTGAGATTATCCACATTGCTTATCGTTTGTCAAGTGGCCTTGTCCGGCTGGTGATGCCGTTTGGCCGATTGTTGGAAAATCCTATCTATCTGGTTGTCTTTGTGCCCTTGCTCGCCCCCGCCCCAGTTTGGACAATGGAGGCGAGGTCGATTCCGCCAACTCCTACCGAGACAGGTGAACTATGCGAGTGCTCTCTTTTCTATTCCTCATTGCCGTGGCTTACCTCTTGGTTATGGTATTCTTTAATACGGACAAAACGACGTGCCTTCTTGCGACCCTCATAGTGGCCACTGCTCTTTTTGTTGTCACTAGCATCGGTGCATCCATCAACGACGGTCCGAAAAAACGGTTTCTCTCTGACGACGGCTGAGACTGTATCACTACGGTCGTCCGGTTAGTTGTAATGCCGCTTGGCCTAGTGCTTGAAATCCAATCTATCCTGCCGTCTTTGTGCCCTTCCCTTCCCCCGCCCCGGACAGGATAATGGGGACATGAGAGACGAAAAACCCAAAATCCGCTGGTATGATTCCAGCCTAAAGGGGACGCTGACCATCGCGCTCCTTTACGTCTTGCTGGTGTTAGTTGTGGTTTGGCGAGGACATCTTACTCCACGAGAAATCTTTCTGTCCTACGTCATGTTCCCCGTTGGCGGCGTGGTTGCCTTGGTCGGATGCTCGGTGGCGTTCCTGCGATTTATGGCTTGGCGCGACCGACAAAAATGACGGGGCCGCTTTTCTTCTCATTCCCACCGTTTCTCTCCGACAACGGCTCAAACGGTATCATCACCTGTTATCAACTTCGCGCCGGCGAGGCCATCACATTCCCGCCAAATACTTGTACCGGCTCGCCTTGTGTTTGCGCTGGCTCCCCTTTTCCACCTCCAGCAGAATCCTGTCGTGCTGCAATCCCCGCAGCCAGCGCCAGGCTTTGACGTGCTGCTTTTCTCCGAGACCGATATAGCGAGCCGCCGTGCGGCATCCAAGAAAAAACGGACCCTCGCCGCTGGCCCGCTGTAGCTCACGACAAACGGCCACCAGCAGCCGTAGCTCGGGCTGCTCGTATTGCTTGGCCACCTCGGGCACGTCCGCTTCCATCGCCTTGGTTACGATCAACGCCATCGGTTCTTCTCCTATGTCAAACTTGACCTGGTCCCGGCCCTCGCAGAAATCGAACCACGATTCCTCCAGCGGCTTGGTCCGAATCTTCGCCAATGCCCGACGGTGCCATTCTCCGACAATCCCCTTCAGCGCCGCCAGGGGCGCGTCGGCCAGCGCCGGCAGCGCCTTCAATTCTCGGGCAAACCTGAAAATCATCCGATGGCGCTGCCCTGGTCCGGTGGGCAATGTCCGCTGAATCGCCCCATCTATCGCCGTCCAGTGTTCCCGCAGCAGAGCGTCTTGAGAAGACGGACATTCCCGCAGACGTGATTCCGAATCGGGAGTTTCTGAGGGCGAACACCCTAATGTCCTGTGTCCTCTTGTGTTCTCTAAGTCCTCTCCGTCCTCTGCGCTCTCTCCGCCCTCTGCGCTCTCTCCGCCCTCTGCGCTCTCTCCGCCCTCTGCGCTCTCTCCGCCCTCTCTGTACCCTCCGTCCTCTGCGCTCTCTCTGTTACATGGCACCCAACCGCAGGTAAGTAAATCGACGGTCGGAATTTCGTCGCCGAGCGGAATCAGCCAGCGATAGACGGAACCGCTGCGGTGTTTCGACGGCGGCAGCACCGAATAACAGCCCACGTCGGCCCGTAGCTCGCCATCTGCGAAGGCAATAGCGCCGTTACCTCCAACAGTCCCGGTGGCCTCACGCACCGCCAGGAGGCTCCCAGGGGCCGCCAGAGCGTAAACGTGCCGGCCTCGATGTGTCTCGACGGTCGGCAGGATGTTGGCCAATTCAGGATGCTCAGCCGCCCACTTCTCGTAACTTTCCAGCGTGTCGAAGTCTCTCGACGCCAATCCGCCGGAGACAGCGCCGAACACCACGCCGATGCCATGCTCCGAACCCTCGGGGAACATCTTGCGGATGGTCGACTCGACGGCGATTCTCGTCTGAAACGTCGTCCAATTCCAAGCCGGCGTCTTGGTGTCCATTTTCATCGGGATGATGGAAAACCCCCGCCGGCGATACTCCAGCGCTTCCTCCAGCATGACACTCCCCAAATAATGACCGGGGGTGTCAATTGCCGCATCGCGCCGAAGGTGATAGACTTCCCACTGAGATGCAAAGTCTTCCTTGGCGATGCGCCCGGCGTTCCCCCGTCGGGCGTTCGTCGTTTAAGTGGAGCGCCGGGGAGTCGAACCCCGTGGGGGAAGATGCAAAGTCTCCCTTGGTCCCCACCGCGCCCCGGTGCTACTGGTCTTTTACGGCGGGGCTCCCTTCTCCGCTTCCCATTGGTCACGGGCCGGCCCGCCGGCGTCGAGCCAATTTTGAAGCTCGGCGAGATTCCAGCGCACGGCGCGCCCAAACCGAAGTGGCAATGGGAGTCGGCCGCTGGAATTGAGCGCCCAGAGATGGCGCTCAGAAATGCCCAGCATCTTGGCCACGTCGGCGGCCGGCAGGGCGAGGCGCTCAGTTGTCGAGAGATGTTTGGTCTTGCTCATGCCCGAATTATTGGGCGATTCGCAAGTCAGAAAAGGCAACCGTGAATTGTCGGGAAGCAACCGGAGACAAGCGGAATCTACCGGAATCTACAGGGGTTCTCAGTTCGTTGACTCCTGAGGTGGACACTTCGGCAATTCCATTCCCGTCAATTTTTCCAGCGCTGGTCTGACCGTATTCCACTTCCATTTTGCAGCTCGTTTCCCACTATGCGGAACGTCTGGTGAGGGAAGTTTTCCCTTTTGCTTCCAATCCTCAAGTGTCTTCTTGGGTGTGACCGCTAGCTTCGACATATCGGCGAGCGTAACGTATGCTGCGGCGTCTGAACTCTGGTCCCCATGACTCTCGGCCGGATGCTGTTGCTTCTTTCTTGCGAGTTCTTGAATCCTATCGACGAACTCCTTCTGCTTCGACTCGTGCCGAACACGGAAGGCGTCAATTTGCTCTTGTGCGGCGTCTGCGACGGCCCGGTCTTCGTCTGTCGGAGAAAGATCGGTAATTCCAAGTAGTATGCTCGTATTCACCAGGAACACTTCCATGTCGTTGATGTAACCGGTAGTTTCCAACACACAGTCGAGGTTATCGGGCTCAGGTCCGATGAGCGTATCTAGCAGCCAGTCCGTCGCCTCCTTTGCCTTGTCTGCATCTTCAAATCCGGCAAGGCCCTTGAAACACGAATCCAATAGACCACGCAAATGAACAATCATGCGTAACAGCGGATGTGGCTGGTCGCCGCACATTGATCCCTGCTGAATGCGGATGAGTTGCCGGCAGAAGTCCCAGTTAAAGCGGAGCCCTCGCAAGAGCTTTACCGCCATATCCGTCACATTCGCTTGCTCACCTTCATCTAGGGACGACGACTTGGTGGACTCGCTCGTTTCATCATCAAGCGACCCCATCACGTCGGACAGACGTTGTTTCCCTACCTCGCTCAAGTCCTCGGGCGGCGTCATCTTGTTCCGAAGAATCCACTCAAGTGCCTCAAAGTCAGAGAAGCGTCGAAACGTGGGGTCTCTACTCGATGTCCATGCGGCCTCACAGTGGGCGCGGGATTGAATGAGAAAAAAAAGTCGCTGCGGCGTTCGATACAGCGTCGCCGAGATAGTCCTCACCATGTCAATGTAATCGGCGTCCTCGATAATCTCCACGGGCCCCCACGATTCGCATTCGGCAACATCCAAGACAAACCAATCGTCGTCGTCATATATGCTACGAACGATTATCCCATTCTGAGTCGGCTCCGTCGGCATCGACGTGCGTTCGGCGCCGGCCGTGACTTTTGCTGTTTTCAATTCCTCAATTACCGCTTCAAGTTCCGGCAAATACTCCCACCGAACTGCGTCACATGTGCGCCATCGTGTTTGGTCCTTGTCGTGCAACTGACGAACGGCTCGCTTTGCCAAGCTGCCAAACACCTGTTTGTCATCGACCTTTGCCAACTCTTCCGCACGACCAATCACCACATCGACAGACTCTTCAAGGTGGACCGCGCCAATTTCGTCCACTTTCCAGAGCGTGTCCCGTTTTGAGCGGTCCTCACCAGTCCCAGCGCCAAATCGAGAAATGACCCTCTGAGCAAATACGTCCAGTGTAAACCGATGGCGAATTAGGAATTCTCCATCTTCGTCGATGTCTTGAACCATGGCTTCCCAACCGATTCTCTCTTTCATGCGGCCGACTTCCTCCCAGGGCGACGGACTGCGCCACAATTCGACATCAGCGAAATAGAGAAACATAAGTCGGTGACGCTGCACGGCGTCAAGCAAAGCGCAGAGGGCGCTACGAAGCGGTTCGTTGGTTGATGGTTCCCCGTCTGTCTGGGGCGTCACATCTTCTGTTGCGTCGGCCTGCTGGTCCATCCGGTTTCCACCTTTCCACCGGGTCGGCGCGGGCGACGTTCTGGGGAAAGGTGGCATCCAGAACCGCCGGTGCGTGCCGCTTGGTCGCCCGCTGGCCGGCGGAACGATCTTCCCGGAAATGTGCCGTCAGCCTACCGCCAACCCGCCCCCACGACAATCAGTCGTCCCCACCGCCTGCGCCAATCCGCAACACGCGCCGGCCGGTAGGGGGTGGTGGGGGACCAAAAAAACATCATACGTGCGAAACCCGTGCAGAACCACACCCGCACCAGCCCTGCGGCCCAGGAGGATCCGCCGGCCGGGGACCCTCGCTACCGGTGACGGAGACGCCGGCCGTTCTAAGGCCCGCTGATTCCCGACGTGTTCTGAGTCGGGTTGGCTGCGGTTGGTGTGGCAGGGGCGAGGGTGGGGCGGTGGTTTTTGGGGCTGAATGCAGCGAATGCCGGGAATTCTTGCCTTTTCGGCACCAATTCACGGAATTTGCTTGTGTCTGCTCTTCGGGGTGGCTAGGATGTTAGTATCCCATAGGGGATGTCCCCGCCACAAAGGGAGCAGCCACTGATGTTGACGACAACTCGCGACGGCATATTCGGCACTGAGGGTCTGTGAACACATCGCGTGACACAGGATCCCCCAGTGCTTTTGTTGTTGTGTGGGGAGGGACGCGGACGAACACGAAATCCGATCGCTTCATGCCTGTTCGGCCAAATTGATGTATGAACGCGGATGCAGAATCTTAACAGCAAGGAGAAGTCTAATGAGTCGCTTACAATCCGACGGCTATTGAAAGACCACCCTCGGTCTGTGCGTACTTTTGGGCGTACAGGGCGACGGTGGTTTTTTTAACGACAACGCGGAAAGGTACGCAACTGACGTAAGCGCATTGCCATCTCTACGTAAGACAGCTTCCGCATCCCTCGCCATTAGCATCCAGGAGACACCAGCGATGTATCCGACCAACCTTTTTTCAGCATCACGCCCATTCATCAAAAGCACCATCGTCGTCCCCGCTCTGCTCATTGGCATGTCCTTGACGGCCGTCGCTGAACATCTGCCTGTGTCCGACGATTTCAGCAGCGGCGATGACGCGCCGTGGACTCGATTCCAGCCGCTCGCCCCCTTCGGATCACCCGGAACCTACTCGTTCCCGGCAGGCGCCTACCGCATTCAGGCCGCAACGCCCTCTCCCGATGCAGCTACGCTAGGACCCGCCCGTGCGGGAAGTTTGCGCAACGACGCGTCGATCACCACCGGGGTAATCACCTGGGACCTCGTGGATTGGGACGATAGCCTTAGCCAGATTGCCGGTGGCCTCGCCCGCATACGCGAAGTAGGCATCGGAACCACCGACGGTTATGGGCTCGTCTACGGGAACGGCGATCTGGATCTTTTACGCTTCGATAATGAAGCCGTTGCCGCCGAAGTCGCCCCGACGGTCGCGGTCGAGCTCGATCCAATGAAGGATTATCGCTTTGTCTTTTCACTCGATGGAGATTCGCTGATGGGCCAAATCTTCGATCTGGCTGCCCCCGGCGTGGTAGTAGCGTCGATCTCCGGCATCGACGGCACTTACGCCAGCGGAGTCACCGGGCTTCTGGTCGCGAACAGCTCTCCTTCGGGGAACGGCACGGCGGACGCCACGTTTGACAACTTCAACGTCGTTATTCCCGAGCCAACCAGCGTCACGCTCGCCCTCCTGGGCTTCGCCGCACTGCTGCTCCGCCGCCGCCGAAGCAGGTCGCTCCGTTAACCTCTCCAATGTTTCGGTGGTTTCGGTCATGGCTGTGACTCCTCCGCCTGTGGCATCACGCCGCCTCCGCAAGCATCACACGGCCGGGCCGGTCACCAGCCGCCCCGGCTCGTTTTTTTTTCAACGCGCCGCCGAGTTTGCCTTTCCACCGGCGACTTAGCGCTCATCGCCTAACCGGCGTCGGCGTCGAGCGCACGTTGTCGCTGGAATTCGAGATAGTCGGGCTCGCTCAATAGCTCCTGATGCGCTTGCCGAATCTCAGAGCCGGCGTCGAGCGCATCTTCCACCCCCAGCCGCTTGGCAAGGTCGGCCAGCTTGGCCCGCCGCTCTTCGGGAGTCATCATCTGCGGGCACGAATCACACGCCGCGCCAAGGTAAATAACGCGGGAAACGTGGGTAGCCCCAGTTTCCGGGTGGCCCCAATTTCCGCTTGGTCGCCCGCTGGCCGGCGGAACGATCTTCCCGGGAATGTGCCGTCAGAATACCGGCAACCCGCCCGCACGACCATCAGCCGCCCCAATCCGCCCGCGCCAATCCGCAACACGCGCCGGCCGGGCAGGGTCGCTCGCGCATTAGTGACGCCGTCGGTTCTAAGCCCCGCTGATTTCCGACGTGTTCTGAGTCGAGTTGGCTGCGGTTCGTGGACCAGCAGGGGCCAGGGTGGGGCGGTGGCTTTGGGGGCAGATTGCTGCGAAAGCTGGGAATTCTTGCCTTTTCGGCATCAATTCCCGCAATATCCTTGTGTTTGCTTGGCGCGGTGGTTAGAATGTTGGTGGTAGTCCGTTTCATGTTTCCCCGGTCGGCGAGCAGCCTTGACAAGACTTCATTGGAACTAGCTAGTGACCGAATCGAAACCAACCCCCGCCATGAAGGCATTTGCGCGCCTCGGAATATCCGCACCGCGCTGTCCCTCTCTTCCTGTTGTGCCAACGCCGGTAACATCCCTGCCAGCGTGTTTTTCTCTTCCCACACCGTATCAAGTGTCGGCCTGCGGTGCGCGCTGGCCTGCCGTCGTCCAGCAGCAAGGGAGCAGCGCTAACCAAAGCAGCAGAGCAGTTTTTTCTCGTGCGACGTATCGCTTAGGCGACGCAAGCGGATTCCGCCATGGTCATTTCTTACTTTGATTTTCAGGAGAGACTAATGAACAGACAACATAGAACCAACAGCGTTTTGACCATCGCCGCGGTGGCGATGGTCAGCCTCGTCCTTACCGCCGGATCGGCCTGGGCCGATCTGCTCGTCTACGAACCGTTCGCCTACCCGGACGGAAATCTCACCGGGCAGGGCGGCGCATTAGGCACAACGGGTACCTGGGCGAGCCACGACACTAACAGCCCTAGTTGGCATGTCCACCCGGAAGGCGACACTTCGGGTATCGTCGTCGACCCCGGTCCGCCGATTGCCCGCAATGCTTTCGATGGCACAGTTGCCAACCTGCCGACGTCTGGTGGTTATGCAGGACTACCTGGACCGGCGGATACAGGCGCGGATCTGGACTTGGATCATGAGATCGGCCGCCATATGAATGCTTCCATTGCGCTTGATCCGGCCGTAACTGCGACGTTCACATCCGGCACCACTACCTGGTTCAGCTTCGTGTCGGCACGGGGCTGGGACCGCAACGAGCAGGGTGCGCAATTGATGATCAGTACTGACTCGTCTGCAAATGAAAACCGCGCCATATCGCTGAGCAACTCGGGCAACGGAATCGGTGGTGGAGGTGGCTCGCCGCGCAACAACAGGACCGATATCATGCCTCAGTACTTTAGTGGGGGCGTGGTCGCGAATGCCTTGGGCACGGGGGGAGGAGGCTTCAATGATCTAACGGAATTGCCTGACGCAACACACACGATGCCGTGGGATGAATTCAATCCCGACGGAAGTTTCGGCCCGCCACTTATTGTGGTCGGCAAGATCGAGTGGGACGCCGACACCGGAGGAGAAGACATCATCTCCGTCGCTCGTTTCCTGGAAACGGACACGCTGAACGAGGCGGCATTCGACGCCCTGATTGGTCTAAAACCCGGGCTCTCCAGCGCGAACTGGGATGATGCCAATAAGCCGGACTTGGACCAAAGTCAGTTCGACACCATCAACCTCTCGGGCACCAAGTTTTTCGTCGACGAGATCCGCATCGCCACGACGTTCGCTGAAGCCCTCGGAGTCCCCGAACCCTCCACCCTCGTCCTGGCCGTGTTCGGCCTGCTTGGGCTGATGGGAATCCGCCGTCGTGGCCGCAAGTAAACCACCTCAACCACCTCCGAGCCGGGCCGGTCGTCAGCCGCCCCGGCTCGTTTTGTTTCAACGCGCCGCGGAGTTACCATCCGCCGGCGACTTAGCGCTCATCGCTTAGCCGGCGTCAGCTTCAAGCGCGCGCTGCCGTTGGAATTCGAGATAGTCGGGCTCGTTGAATAGCTCCTGCTGCGGTTGCCAAATCTCAGAGCTTGCGTCGAGCGCATCTTTCACCCCCAGCCGCTCGGCGATGTCGGCCAGCTTGGCCCGCCGCTGTTCGGGAGTCACGATCTGCGAGCACGAATCACACGCCACGCCAAGGTAAATAACGCGGGAAACGTGGGTGGCCCCAATTTCCTCTCCCATTAACGAAATCCCCGAACCCACCACCCTCGTCATCTG
>JADFKK010000410.1 GCA_022564995.1 Planctomycetota bacterium
CTTGGCCTAGAGATTCTGTTTGCGATCCAGTCTGGGCTGGCGCCGCCGATACATGACGCCACCTCACCCCTCGGCTATATTGACCTCTATCGCGAAGGCGGGCCGGACGTCGGCCCGCGAGGGGGTTTCGGTTGATCGTGAATGGCGAGGTGGGTGATGGCGCAAGTGGGAGGCCGGGCCGTGCGAAAGTGCGGCCGGGTTTTTCTGTTGCCACACTCGGCTTGAGCTTCTTGTGGCGACGTGGACGACGGCCGATCTAAGCCCCGCTGATTCCCGACGTGCTGCGACTCACGTTGCCTGGCGTTCGTGCATAGGGGCGAAGCTGGGGCGAGATGGCGAAACCGCAACTTGGCCGGCCGCAGGCAACCGTTCCGGCATGAATTGCCTTAGAGGCTCCAAGCGCCGGATGTCGCCGCGGATCTTCTCACCAGAGGGGCATTTTCGGCCCGAAATACGGAATGGCCAAACTTTTTCACGAATTTTCGACGAAATGCTTGCAATCGTTACGATTTGCACTAGAGTCAGGGTTGTGCCGTTTGGGCAGTTGACCGCTTGTGGGCCACGGCTCGAACACTGAAGGATGGATTGACTTGTGAAAATCACTTGAGAGACCGCTACCGAAAGCTCGCTATTGACCGACTGACGACAAGATGGAAATCGTACTCACGACCTGTGTGGGGCAAGTTTGCTCTGCAGATTAGGTTGGGAGAGCAGTTTCCTTTTTTTGTTGACATTTTCAGCCGTCGTGATCGGCCATTTGGAAATCGGAGACAAACATGAACGCTGGATTCCGTCTGCACGTCGCATTGGCTGCAATCTGTGGTTGTCTGCTCCTGACCACTTCTGCGCATGCCGAGCTGTTGGGTTACTGGTCGGGCGACACCAACGGTGGCGCGGGCTCGACGATTAACAACGATCAAGGCAATGCGGCACTGAACGGCGCACTCGTGCCGGGCGCCGCGTGGACCGCTAACGCTGGTGGCCACACCGGCCTGGCGGGCGACTATGCGGTCGATCTACCGGGGTTGGATGCCGATCATGTTTCCGTCCCCGGCACGGGTGTGACGTTTAGCGAGATCACGATCACCGGCTGGATCAACGGCCAACAGACCGGCGGCTGGACCGGACTGATCCAGTCGCGCGACGACGATCAGCCAATCGGCATCGGCTACAGGGGCACTTCGGGGCAGCTTACTTACACATGGAATAACAACAGCGATGCAACTTACAACTTCAACAGCGGGCTCGACATTCCGACCGACGGCTGGGCGTTTGTCGCGCTGACTGTGACGCCTAGCCAGGCGAGACTGTACGTGGGGACCACCGGCGCCGGCGCCAGCCTGAGTTCCGCGACCAACACGATCGCCCACATGGCCCAAGGGAACCCTACGGACTGGCGTTTCGGCGAAGACAATTGTTGCGGGACAGCCCGAAACTTGGCTGGCCTTATCGATGACGTGGCCATCTGGGATCACGCCTTGTCCGACGAAGAGATCGCGTCGCTATGGGACGGTAGTCAAACTCCGCTCGGTCCCGCCATCCCTGAACCCTCCACGTTACTCTTGGCCGCCCTCGGCTTGCTGGGACTAGGCTTCACTCGACGTCGTCGCCGCAGGTAAACCACACCACACCCCCAACCACCTTCGCGCCGCGAGCGGTCGCCGGCCGCCCCGGCTCGTTTTGTTTCCACACGCCGCCGAGTTACCATCCGCCGCGACCCGACCAAGGTGTCAAAGAACTGCCAACGCCTCAGAACGATTCTGAGGGCCTCGATTCTCCAGCCTGTCTATCGCGGCGGCCAAAGCCATCGCCAGTGGCTCGCCGGCGACTCATGACGGGACGCCATACTCATTTCGGGACGGCTGTTGGCGATTAATCCGGATGATTCACTAGCCCGACGCGCAAGCGAGGGACAGCCCGCGATTTCCCTCGCTTGCGCGTCGGGCTAGTGTGGACTCGGATTTGCGCCGTGTTCTGGGCAAGATATTCGCAACCGCCTTTCACCGCCAAATTTACGTCCATCGAGTGCCGGCCCGTGAATAATCCGGGCTAATCGTCGGAGGAAACAGCACTCTTCACCTCAGCCGCTTTCACAGTGGCTGGAATCAGGGGCCAAAATCGGCCGTTTTTTCGGGGCGAAGTGGCCAAGTCAGGCGGCGGCGAGCTTGGTATACTGTTGGGGTGTCGTGACGGGGCGGCGTTTTGATCCCCGAAAACAGCCCAATTCAGCGGCAAATCAGTCTTTGCCCCTCTCGTTCATGCTCAAGGCCCTGGAACTTGTCGGATTCAAGAGCTTTGCCGACAAAACGCTGTTTGAATTCCCCCCGGGCGTGACCGTGGTGGTCGGGCCGAACGGCTCGGGCAAGTCGAACATCGTCGACGCGATTAAATGGGTGCTGGGCGAGCAAAGCGTCAAGAGCCTGCGGGGCAAGGAGATGGCTGACGTCATCTTCAAGGGCTCGGGCAGCGGCGGGACACGTCGGGCTCATCACATGGCCGAGGTCACGCTCAGCATCGACAACAGCAGCGGATTCCTGCCGCTCGACACATCCGAGGTATATATCACGCGGCGCGTCTATCGCAGCGGCGAAGGTGAATACGAGATCAATCGGCAGCCTTGCCGGCTGCGCGACATCCGCGATCTGTTCTCGGGCACCGGCGTGGCGACGGAGGCCTACAGCGTGATCGAGCAGGGCAAGGTCGACGCCCTGCTCAAGGCGTCGCCGCGCGAGCGACGTTTTATTTTTGAAGAAGCGGCCGGAATCAGCCGCTTCAAGGCCAAGAAGGTCGAGTCGCTGCGGCGGATGGAACGTGTCGAGCAAAACCTGCTGCGGCTGTCCGACATCGTCGACGAGGTCGACAGCCGCCTGCGCAGCGTGCGGATGCAAGCGTCGAAGGCCAGCCGGTATCAGCAATACACCGACCGCTTGCAGCAGCTTCGCACGCAGGTCGGCATGTCCGATTGGCGCGCGCTCACCGAGCGGCTCGACGAATTTCAGCAACGCACCCAGATACTACAGGGCGAGGCCGATGAGCTGTCGCGGCAGTCGGAACAGCTCGACGGCGAGGGGGCCGAAGTCGATCGGCGGATCGATCAGATCGAACGCTCGTTGAACGCTTCCGAGGCCAGCATCGCCCACATCCGCCAACGCATCGGGGCCTGTGAATCGACCATCGCACACCAGCGGGCGAGCAGCGTTGAGTTGCACGCCGAATTGGCCTCGCATCGTCGTCAGGCGGCGTCGCTGGGCGAACGAGCCGGTGATCTGCAGCAGCAAATGTCGCGATTCGCCGCCGAAATGGAATCGGCCCAAGAGCAACACCGGCAGATGAATCTTGGCGTGGCGGAGCAAGAGCGATCGCTGAGCGAGCTGAATACCAAGCTCGACACTCTGCGCCAACAGAATCAACAACGCCGCGGAGATTATTTGGAGCGGATTCGTCAAGTTGCCGTATTGGAAAATCGCATCAGTTCGCTCGGATCGCAAGTCGAATCGCTGCGGGCGACGCGAGATCGACGTGCCGGGCGAGTGGCCAGCATGGCCGTCGAGCAGACGGCGCTGGAGGCGGAGTCGGAAACGACCGAACAGGAGCTAGAGCGTCTGGCGGCCGAAGTCGAAGACCGCAACGACGAATTGGCCGGGGCCCAAAGCCTGCTCGCCCACCGACGCCGGCAATTGAGCGATCGTCAGGCCCAACTGGCCGCCTTGCAGCAACGACATACGGCCGCTCAGGAACGCTCGACGGTTTTGCAGGAATTGGAGAAGCGGCTGGAGGGAGTTAGCGCCGGAGTGAAAGAGGTATTGGCGTTGGCCGGCGCCGCTAACGAAAACGCCGATGCCGGCCCCCTCGCGCAGGTCCGCGGACTGGTCGCCGACCTCCTGCAGGTGAGCGTCGAAACGGCCCCCTTGATCGAAGTCGCGCTCGGTCAGCGGGCGCAGCACGTCGTGCTGGCCCGCGGCGATCATCTGGTCGAATACTTGCAAGCCTCCTCAGCGAAGCTTTCAGGCCGGGTCGGTTTCATTTGTCTCGATACCTTGGAGGAGAGCCTGACCAAGGACGACGTAGCGGCGAGCGTCGACCTGGAGAAACAGCCGGGCGTGTTGGGGCGCGCCGACCGCTTCGTTCAGGTGCGGCCGGAAATGGCCAGTCTCGCGAGGCATCTGCTCGGCGACACCTGGATCGTCGAGAAACTCGAACACGCGGTGCGGCTGGCAAAAAAAAGGGGACGCAGCTCTTTTTCCGGCGATTTCGATAAAAGAGCTGCGTCCCCTTTTCTGCGATTCGTCACCTTGGCCGGCGAACTGCTCGAAGCCGACGGAACGATCGTCGTTGGCCCGCTGCAGGCGGCCAGCGGATTGATCTCGCGGCGTAGCGAATTGCGCGTGCTGCGAGAGCAAGTCGAACAATTGGCGGAGCGCATCGCTCAGCAGCGCTCGTCGCTCCAGGAGCTTCAGCAGCAGATTGGGCAGGACGAACAGCGCTCGGCATTGTTAAGCAGTGAGCATCGGCAGGCCAGCGATGCCTTAGGCGAGCAGCGCATCGCGCAGCGCGGCATCGAAGAGCGGCTCGGACAAATTCGCGAGCGGCAGAAGTCGATTGCGGACGAAGTTCGCGCGGCCGATGATGAACTGCAACAGGCCCAGCAGTCGTTGGCCGCGGCCCGCAGCGATTTGCAAAACAACGAGGCGGCGCTGGCCGACGTTGAGTCGCAACTTAACGAAGAAAACCGCCACATCGACGAATTGGAAATACAGCGGGCCAAGCGAGGCCAGGAAGCCAACGCCGCGCGCGTCGAGATGGCTAAAAGCGAGCAGCGGCTCGATCATCTGGGCGCCAGGATGCAGCAGGCCCAGAAGGATCAACAGGAACGCCGCCGCGCCGTCGAGGAAAGCCGCACCCAGTTGGCCCAATGTGCCGGTCGGCAGCAGCAGTGCGAGCGGAGCATTCTGCGGGCGGAGTCGGAAGCCGCCGAATTGTATCTGCGCCGCGAGGCGTTCGAGGCGGAGACGACCGATCTGGCCGCCGAAAGAGACTCGCTACGACAAGACCGCGGAGGGTCGGCCAAAAAATTACAGTCGCTGCGCGCACAACTGCACACGATCGAAAAGAAAACCCACGAGGTCGAGTTGGCCGCCGGAGAAATCTCGCACCAACGGGCCAGCCTGGCGCAGCGGATGCTCGAAGATTACGACGTCGATCTGGCCAAATCCGCCACCGAGCCATTGGACGAGCAACAGGTTCACGCCCGCGAAGAGGCCGAGCAGGAAATCGACGAACTGCGGCGCAAGGTGAACAACATGGGCGGAGTAAACCTCGACGCCCTCGATGAGTTGGACGGTTTGGAGAGTCGCCATCTGGCCCTGAGCGCGCAGTTCGACGACCTGACGGCGGCGAAGGAATCGCTGCTGCAGATCATCTCGAGAATCAATGCCGACAGCCGCCGGCTATTCGCCGAGACGCTCGACGCGGTGCGAGAAAACTTCACCAAGCTATTTCGCAAGGCCTTTGGCGGCGGCACGGCCGACATCGTCTTGGAAGACGACGTCGACATTCTCGATAGCGGCATCGAAATCGTCGCCACGCCGCCCGGCAAGGGCCAATTGAACACCTCGCTGTTAAGCGGCGGCGAACGCGCGCTGACCGCCGTGACGTTGCTGCTGGCGATCTTCAAATACCGGC
>JADFKK010000411.1 GCA_022564995.1 Planctomycetota bacterium
CGTTCTCGACGATGTTATTGTCGTAGCAGATCAACACGCCGACGCGGCAGCCGTGCGGCGTGTCGAACACCGTGAACTGATCGCCCGAGGCCATGTGCTCGCTAACAAAGCAGTGCAGCTTGCGATGCCGTTCGATCCGTCCGTCAGGCATCGCCGCGACCCAGGTATTGTAGAGCGTGCCGTCGGAGTCGATCTCGACCAGCCCGGCGCCGACGGTCATGTTGTGTTCGGCGGCCAGCTTGGCCAACGCCTGCGACGAAGGGCCGCTGGGAACCGGCTCGGCGATTTCCGTCAGTTCGTCTCGGCTAAGATTCCGCAGATACCAATAGCCGGTAATGCAGCATTCCGGGAAGACCATCAGCCGCACGTCCTGCTCAGCGGCCTGTCGGACAAAGCGGCCGATCGTATCCAGGTTCGCCGCCTTGTCCCCGTTGACGTGTTGAAATTGCACGGAGGCCACGCGAATGTTGTTCATTGATATCCCCGTAGGCCGCGGCGCATTCGTTTCATCAAAGCCCCGAGCGCCGCGGCAAGCCGCGGCCTACAAAACTCTGCGCCGCTCCTGTTCTAGGCGATCGTAAACAAAACTCACGGCGGTTTCGGCCATGCGATTATAATAATCGAAGTCGTGGCCGCCGCCGGTGGTTTCTAGGTCGCGCTCGAAGGGAATGCCCAGCGACCCCAGCTTCATCCGCAGACGGTCGGCGCTGTCGTACCAGCGGGTGTCCTCCGGGTCACAACAAAACCACTGATTCCGCGGCCAGTTGAGCGGGTGAATGTGTAGCAGGGCGGAGTCCTGGCGGGCCGCTTCGGCGTCGGCGTACATCAGCCCCAGCGTCTCATCGTCCTCGGCCATGCGGGTGTAATAGTCGATCGCCGGCGAGATGGCCGCCACGACCGGGAAGGTATCGGGATATTTATACGCCAGCCGCAGCGCCCCTTGCCCGCCCATGCTGGTGCCCAACAGTCCGATCCGCGGCGGCTGGCTGCCCCAACGCTGCTCGACGTACGGAACGATATTTTTCACGACATGCCGCTCGGCGGTCAGCTCCGGGTCGAATTCCTCACAGACCCGATCGGTCCACCAGCTTCGCTTGGTCAAGGGCGCAATGACCGGCAAATCATACAGATCGAACTGCCGGCAAAACGCCGGCTTGTCGATCAACCGCTGCTGATGGACGCCATGCAGGTAGATGACGACATAACCGTGCGGGTTTGTGTCGTCTTCGCCCGCCCGCGCCGGCGCGTAAATGTCGCAGGGGTGGCCGGCGACCGACTCCTGCGTCCAGGTTCCTTTAATTTCTGACATGGCCACAGTCTAGCGGCTGTGATGTCGCTCGACCAGAACCGGACGCTAGTGAGTCGCGCCAATCAGCCGCTGGGCGTTAGCCCACGGTTCTCGCGAGGATCATCGCCCCTCGGAACCGGACGCTAGCGCGTCGCACCAATCAGCCGCTGGGCGCTAGCCCACGGTTCCCCTGGAAGAACCGGACGCTAACGCGTCGCGGCTGAGACTACCCCGCGGGCAATGGTCGGATTAGAATAGCATTTACCGGCGGCTAGCGCCTTGCCGCTTGCTTTGCCCGCAGTCAGGGTGAGCCGCAAGGCGCTAGCCGCGGGTTTTGTGCGAGAAAACGTAACGTATTTTCACCGGCGGCTAGCGCCTTGCCGCTCACAGCCGACCGAACGTCACCATTCACCACTTGCTGGAATCCGATCGAGTGAAGACGCTGCTCAGCCAAGAACAATTGCGCGACGGTGTCCGGCGGCTGGCGGGCGAAATATCGCTCGAATACCAAGACCGGCCGCTGAGCATCATCGGCATCCTGACCGGCAGTGTGGTTTTGCTGGCCGATCTGATTCGTCAAATCGATCTGCCGCTGCGCGTGGGAGTGATTCAGGCGAGAAGTTACCGGGGAGCTGCGACGCGGCCTGGCCCTCTGGTGGTTAATTCGGAGTTGATGCCCGACATTCGAGACCGCGACGTGCTGCTGATCGACGACATTTTCGACACGGGAAAAACCTTGCTCGAAGTGATTTCGCAGATCGACGACTTACGTCCGCGATCGATCCGCTCGGCCGTTTTGCTCCGCAAGCTCGGACGGCAAACGGTCGACATGGTGCCCGACCACGTGGTGTTCGACATTCCCGATGAATTCGTCGTCGGTTACGGCCTCGACTATCAAGATGCCTACCGCAACCTGCCTTACGTGGCCGCGCTCGAAGCCCACGAACTGAACGAGGAACTTGCGGAATGAACGGTCTGCGGGTTGCGCTGATAACGCCGAGGTACTGGCCGCTGACGGGCGGCGAGGCGACCCAGATCGCGCATCTGGCTGGCGGGCTGCTGCGGCTGGGGGCCGAGCCGACGGTGGTCAGCCCGGGTTACGAGCCGACTTGGCCGCGTCAGTTTCAACATGGCGGCGTGCCGATTGTGCGTCCGCCGCTCCGCCCGGGTCGTTTGTGGCGAAAGACGAACATTAAGGCGGCGTTGGGGCAGTGGTTTCAATCCGTCAGCGAGGAGATCGACTGTCTCTGCGTTTCTGGCTGCGGAGACGAAGCGGCAGCCACGCTCACCTGGGCCGCCGAGCGGGAAGTTCCGGTCGTCTTGCGAGTGAGCGACGCCGACGTCGACCCGCGCGTGCAGCGGCGGCGCGAACGCATTTGCCACACGGCCTCCGCTTTTATCGCGCCGACCGCTTCGATCGCGGCGAACTCGATCGCCGCCGGCTATTCTCGCGAGCGGATTAGAACCATTGCCCCAGGGGTCGCCGATTCGTGTCTGCCGCAGGCCCAAGAGGTGACTGCAGCCAAAGCCGCGGCGCGGGCGGCGTTGGCGGAGCTTGATCCGCTGCGGGGGATGCCCGATCATGCGACCTTGACGTTGTGCCTTGCTTCGCGCGGGGCCTCGCCGGGGCTTGAAAATCTGGTCGAAGCCTGGCCCGCGATTGTCGGCCGTTGGCCCAACGCGCGGCTGTGGATTGTCGGCGATGGACCGTGGCGCGATGCTCTCGTGCGGCAAGTCGACACCCTGCGTTTGGCGGGTCGTGTGGTTCTGCCGGGCGCTTTCGAAAATACTCGTGAGCTGCTGGCGGCGGCCGACCTGTACATTCATCCGGCGCCCGGCGAGCGGCTCTCGATCGGGCTGCTCGAAGCCATGGCAGCCGGATTGCCGGTGATTGCCAGCGAGACCGCCGGCCGTGAGATCATCGAACCAGGGCAACACGGGCTATTGGTGCCCGCAGCCGATAGCAACGCCTTGGCCGCGGCGATCACCCGCCTCTTCGATTCTCCGCATCAGGCGAAGCGTCTGGGTCAGGCTGCCGGGGCGTTGGCGGCGCGGCGATATTCGATCGAAACGATGGCGGCCGACCACCTGCGTCTGTTCCGCGAGTTAGTCAGTGAGTCGGCCGGTCTCCGACATCCGCCGCACGACGCCGGTCCTCCGCAGGCAAAACAGCGAGTCTCCGCCAGATCGGATCGACAGCGAACGCGTTAGGAGCCGCCGAAGAATGACTTGTCGGCTTTCCACTTTCGGGTGGCTGGCTGCCGATCCTACGGCCGCTTGAGGACTCGGGGCTGCTCTCGTACAATGAACCGTGCCACGGGAGCCGGTCGAGCGAATCGCGCCTCGTTTCGACGGACAAAAAGGCGAGCCCCGCCGGACAAAAAGGCGAGCCCCGGGCGTTAGCCTGGGGGTATTACATTTCGCCGGGAAAAGGTTGAACCCGATCGAGGAATCACCGTCGGCCTGACGGCCGACGCTCGCCGGATGTCGTTTGGTGAGGAAGTTATTTTTGCGCCGATCCAAGGCGGACCTGAGACTCCCGATGAGCGAACTTTTTCACGAGTGCGGTGTCGCCGCCATCTATCACCTCCCCAGCGAGACGGCCAGCCCGCTCTGTCCGGAGCAGGGCCCCGAGGAAATCTCCCGGCTGATGCCGCGGATGCTGCTCGACATGCAGAATCGCGGGCAGCTCTCGGCCGGCATCACCACGTTCGATCCGGGCCGCAACCAACTGATCGACACCCACAAAGAGATCGGCTCGGTCAGCGAGGTGTTTCGCCATTCGCACTCCGCCAAGGCCGAGAGTCTGATGCGGGAATATGCCGGCCGGGCCGCCATCGGGCACGTCCGCTACGCCACCTGCGGCAAGGACGACCGCAGCTACGCCCAGCCGTTCGAGCGGCATCACATTCAAAAATACAAATGGTTCAGTTTCGGTTTCAACGGCCAATTGGCGAATTACCAGCAGTTACGGAGCGAATTTCTCAGCGATAACGATAACTATCTGGCCCGCGAGACCGACACCGAAATCATCATGCACGCGATCAGCCACGAGCTGTCGCGGAGCGAACGGCCGCCGCTGATCGAGGTCATCCGCAACATCGCCAAGCGGTTCGACGGGGCCTATAGCCTGGTGCTGCTCAACGCCCTGGGCGATATGCTGGTGGCCCGCGACCCGCTGGGGATCAAGCCGCTGTGCTACGCGATCGAAGGCCCGCTGTTCGCCGCGGCCAGCGAGAGCGTGGCACTGCTGAACCTGGGCTTCGCGCCCGAGAGCATCAAGTCGCTGCTGCCGGGGCAGGCAGTGACGATTACCCAGGGGCATCTCGACGTGCAGATGTTTGCCGACAATCCCCGTCGGGCGCATTGTTTCTTCGAGTGGATTTACTTCGCCAACGTCGCCAGCCAACTCGACGACCGAGGCGTCTATCTAACGCGCAAAGCACTCGGCGAGGAACTGGCCCGGGCGGAAGTCGCCGACGGCTCGGTGCCGATTGACGAAGACACGATTGTCGTGCCCGTGCCCGACACCAGCAAGGCGGCGGCCGACTCGATGGCCTTTGAGCTGGGTATTCCGTCGCTGGAAGGACTGATTCGCAATCGCTACAGCGGACGCACCTTCATCGAGGGCGGGGCGGGGCGGCGTCGCAAGGCCGAAATCAAATACACCCCGCTGCGAGAAATTCTCGAAGGCAAGCGGGTGCTGCTGGTCGAAGACTCGATCGTCCGCTCGACCACCATGCGGGTGTTGCTGCGGCGCATCCGCGAGGCCGGCAAGGCCCGTGAAATTCACGTCCGCGTGGCCTGCCCTCCGATCATCTCTCCGTGCTTCTACGGCATCGACATGTCGACGATCAGCGAATTGTTCGCCCCGCCGTTTCTAGACGACGGGCGGTTGACCGACGACGCCCAACGGGCGATGGCCGCCGAGTTGGGCGCCGACTCGCTCCGCTATCTGCCCGTCGAGTCGATCGCCCGGGCCGTCGGCTTCGACAGCGACCAACTCTGCCAGGCCTGCATCACCGGCGAATACCCCACCCCGGCGGGTCAAAAGCTTTATCAGATCGCCCTACAAAACGGCAACGGCGGCGTGGCCGATAGGCGAACTTACGATGATCCGGCGCCCGAAGCGCCGGCCGCTGCGCGGTGAGCATCAGCCGCGGGGCGTTAGCCCCCGGTTCCGTCAAAACGACGGTTCCGTCGTCCCAAAAACCGGACGCTGATTGCTGTCGGTCATCGTCGCACGAACCGTGGGCTAACGCCAATACCGTTCAATTAAGCATAACCACTGACTCGACAAAGGTTTTGGTCAATGGCGGTGGGTGGAAATGCTGGGATCGTTTCTTTTTCCATTTGGACGTCTTTTGTTTGATGACGCGTGGGTTGAC
>JADFKK010000412.1 GCA_022564995.1 Planctomycetota bacterium
GCAGTCGGGTGAAACTCGGCCCCGTGGGTTCCTTCCGCGACGTCGAGGTCACGCCGCTGGCTGAGCAACGATTGTGGGTCTATTCGGACGATGACGGCCTGTACGCTATCTCGGCCGTTTGTACGCACTTGGGGTGCGTCGTGTTGAAGCAGGAGACTGGCGGGTTTTTCTGTCCTTGTCACGGAAGCCGTTTCGATCGAGACGGCAAGATCCTCGCCGGTCCGGCGCCCAAGGCGTTGGTACATCTTGAATTGTCTGTTTCGCCCGACGGACAATTGGTCGTCGATCTCCAGAAGGAAGTCGAGGCGGGTCAGCGTTTGCAGGTTTCATAGGATCAGGTCACCAAGGCATGGGAGCATGTTATGCCCTCCGGGTCGTCCGAGTCGACGCACAGCGCGAAGCCCAGCGATGGTGCTTCGCGCGAAGGGGATACCGTCGCATCGTGTGGAGCGCTACGCCGGTTGGGGCGAAATCTGCTCGACACGCCGCGGCAGTTTCGTGATTCGCTGGTGCGACACGGCCGCCCGACGTCGGACCGGGCCGCGTCGCAAGCCGTGTTTCACAACCTGTTCTTGCATATCCTGCCGACACGGATTCACCGCTACTCGTTGCGAATCCGCGCGACTCTGGGATTGGGCGTGATCACGCTCGCTCTGTTTTTTCTGCTGGTGATTACCGGGGTCGCGTTGATGGTGTATTACAAGCCGTCTCCCGAACACGCCTACAATTCGATGAAGGAGATTCACAACGTCGTTCCGACGGGGCGGTTCATGCGCAACATCCATCGCTGGGCGGCCCACGGCATGGTGCTCTGCGTGATCTTGCACATGGCCCGCGCCTTTTACACGGCGGCCTACCGGCGTCCGCGGCAGTTCAACTGGGTCGTCGGCATGCTGCTGTTCATCTTGACCTTCACGCTCAGTTTTACGGGTTACCTTCTTCCCTGGGATCAGCTCGCGTTCTGGGCCGTAACGATCGGATCGGAAATTGCCCAATCGCCGCGCGAGGTTACGGACGCGCTCGGGATTACGTCGTGGTGCGACATCGGCGGGTTGCAAAAGCAATTGCTGCTGGGTGCCAACCACGTGGGGCCGGAGGCGCTGATCCGCTTTTACGTGCTGCACGTGATGGTGCTGCCGGTGCTGATGTGCATTCTGCTGGCCTTGCATTTCTGGCGAATTCGCAAGGACGGCGGTCTTACGCGGCCAGCCGACGTGGATGAAGAAACGCCGCAGCGCCCGGCTGGCGATAAGGACATGGGTGGTCCCACCGCCAACATTTCCAAGACGTACGGCTTGATGGCGGTGGTCCGCGGGCGGACGCCGGCGGTCGATCGCTCGTTGGTTAACACGATCCCCACGTACCCGAACGCGTTCTACGCCATTGCCGCTTTGTCAATGTTCACCTTTTTCGTCATGCTTTGTTTGGGACACTTGTTCGATGCCCCGTTGACCGAGCGCGCCAACCCGGCCGTGCCGGAAAACCCGGCGAAGGCGCCGTGGTATTTTCTCGGGTTGCAGGAGTTGGTCAGTTACTCGGCGTTCGCGGGGGGCGTCGGCGTTCCGGCCATCGTCATGCTGGGACTGATGTTGGTGCCCTACCTGGATCGCGAAACCACCGATACGGGCGTCTGGTTCGGCGGCCCGAAGGGGAAGCGGGTCTGTTTGGCAAGCGCTGTGCTGACCATCGTGGTCGTGGTGGGGATGTTGACGTTCACCGTGAACGTCGGCTGGCTGCGCAATTGGCTGCCCGACATCCCGCAGATCGTCATTACGCTCATCAACCCGGGCAGCGTCATGCTCGCGATATTCTGCGCGTGGTCGCTGATCATCACCAAACGAACGAATTCGACGCGGATGGGCGCGTTGGCCGTGTTCACGTGCTTCTTGTTTGCATTCGCCATTTTGACGTATTTCGCCATGGTACATCGTGGACCCAACTGGGATTTTTTCTGGTCGCAAAGCGATTGGCCGTCGCACTAGGGATCGTCCGATCAATGACTGTCGCATGTGAGCGGCAGGGCGCTAGCCGCCGGTGAGTCTTGCGACGAACTTACCGAGGGCTAGCGCCCAATCGCTCACTCACTCATTTTTTGAAATCACTTATGTACGAGTCGGACAAATCTCGCGTTGCTTGGTTGAAGGCCTTGCTGCTGCTGTTCAGCGCTGCCTGCATCGCTCTGTTGTTGCTGGCAGCATTTAAGGAGAACTTCACGGCCCCCTGGCGCGCGTATCAGGCCCGCTACGCGGAACTCCTGGCGGAGCAGGCACAAGCGGCCGGAACCGCAGAGCGTGACTACCCGATTGAAATTCGGCAGGCTTTTCTGGCCGAGTGGGGACGCGTGGACCGCTGTGTAACTTGTCACGTGGGCATCGACAACCCGGCGTTCAAGGAGCAGCCACAGCCCTTGGCTGCCCACTCGGGCGACATTCTAAAATATCATCCGGCCGACAAGTTCGGCTGCACGATCTGTCATCAGGGGCAAGGACGGGCCACGGACAAAGACGCCGCGCACGGAAACGTGCCACACTGGAACGAACCGTTGTTGGCCGGCGACTTCGTGCAAGCCACTTGCGCGAAGTGCCATCGAGACGACGAGGTGCCGCAAGCGCCGATTCTTTCGCGCGGTCGGCTGCTGCTGCGAGAACTCGGCTGTGTCGGCTGCCACCGCACGGGAAACGTCGTGGCACGAGAAAAGGCCGGCCCACAACTCGACTCGATCGGTAGCAAGGTATCGCAACGCTGGTTGATCAAATGGCTGACCGACCCCAAGGATTACCTGCCCAAAGGAAAAATGCCGCACTACGACCTGAGTCCGGATGCCGTCAGCGCCTTGGCGGCGTACCTGATGACTTTTCAAAATGATTCCATCGAAGACTCGCCGCTGCGAGAAGGTGACTATGACGAGGGAGCGACCGTTTACCGCGAAGCGCAGTGCATCGTCTGCCACGTGACGAAACTGGACTACGCGGAGAATCCCGTCGGCGGCGAGATCGGACCGAACTTGCTGAAGATCGGTAACAAGATCAATCAGCGTTGGCTGTTCGCATTCCTGAAGAACCCGCACTCGTTTCTGCCGTACACGAAGATGCCCGGCTACCATTTCAGCGACA
Organism: Planctomycetota bacterium; assembly: GCA_022564995.1. Classification (GTDB taxonomy): domain Bacteria; phylum Planctomycetota; class Planctomycetia; order Pirellulales; family JADFKK01; genus JADFKK01. The sequence goes on from JADFKK010000412.1 coordinate 3,114, forward strand.
AGGAGGCGTTGGATCTCTCTCAGTTCGCCGTCGAAGAGTGGGTCGACTATGACTTGCTCGACGCAGAAGAGAAGGAACCGGAACCGCCGAGCGGCACGCCGGAGCAAATCCGCCAGGGTAAGGCGCTATACGCCGAACTGGGCTGTGGCGCCTGTCACCGTTTGGGCGACGAACAGACGAAGCCGACGGGTCCGGATTTGACGTTCATCGGCAGCACGCCCGTTCATCTGTTGCCCTTCGGCGACGCGGACGTGCGACACACGGTGCCCGACTTTCTTTACACGAAACTGAAGTCACCCAAGGCATTGCACTACGAGTCCGCAAAGATGCCTGATTTCCACCTATCCGACGAAGACGCCAAAGCGCTGACGATCGCGTTGATGAGCCTCAGCGAGGTCGGCGCACCGTCCAGGAGATTCGAGGTGCCAAAGCGGCCCAAGATCATATTCAACCCAAAGGATGAGTTCGGCCGGCTCGAGCGGCATTACCGCTGCCTGTCGTGCCACAAAATCCGCGATTCGGGCGAATTGCTGGCAAGCGACCTGACGCTGGAGGGCAACCGCGTCAATCGCGAGTGGCTGTACCATTACATGAACAAGCCGTACTCCATGCGCCGCACGCTGACCATCGCCATGCCCATTTTTCATTTCCCGGACGACGAATCTCGCTTGATGGCCGATTACATGGCCCACGTATTCGTCGACAGCCGACTCGGCGCTGCGTGGCGGCTCATTCGCGACCAAGCCGTCCCACAACGTGGAAAGGCCCTGTTCGACGCCAAGGGATGCATCGCCTGCCACCAGCTGCACGGCACGGGAGGCGACGTCGGCCCGAGTTTGACGACGCAGGTTCCCGAATTTCCGCACGGCACCTGGGTCGGTGACAAACTCAAGGGCGAGTGGATCTACCCGTGGCTCAAGAATCCACAGGCCCTCCTGCCCGAGAGCATCGAGCCGAACCTGGGCTTAAGCGATCAGGAAGCCATCGATCTAACGGCGTACCTGCTGACGCTGAAGAATCCCGAATTCCAGAAGCCCGCAATTCAGAAGTCGAAAGTTCAGAAAGACGCCGAACCGCAGGAAAAAAAGTGACTCGACACAACGCGATTTTAACAGACGCGAGCGGCTATTCGCGGTCAATGTGCGCGCTAACGGCAGCGTGGCTCGCCCTGTCGGTCGCCGGTTGTGGACCCGGTGGTGACAACCAGGCGCCTGGGGAATTTCCGTCGCCCATCCGCGACCTGGCAGTCCGCCGCCAGCGCCTCGATCCAGTGGCCGAGGCCCGGACTCGTGGCCGCGAGACCTACATGCACTATTGCCAGATCTGCCACGGCGATACGGGACAGGGCGACGGCTTCAACTCGACCAACCTTGCCGTTGCACCGCGCGATTTCAGCGACCCGGAATTCTGGAAGTCGAGCACCGACGAGCGTCTGACGTCGGCCATCGCGGACGGCGGTGAAGCCGTGGGCAAATCGGTGCTCATGCCCGCCTGGGGAAAGACGCTTAGCCAGCAACAGATAGACGATGTGATCGCCTATTTGCCCACCATCCCTGAGCAGGTAAAACCGGCCGAAACAGCCTCGGCCCCACCGAAATAGAGCACTCGCGTGCTAACTCCAGATCATGGCATTAAAGACGGAGGACAAGAACATAACCACATAGCCCCTCACGCGCGGCGCACGCCGAAATCGACGAGAACGCCCACAACGAATCACCCTTTCTTCAACTTGGCCAGGAACTCGTCGGGATTCTCAAGCAGTTGGTCTTTGCAGTCGTCGCAACAGATCCAGACTTGCTGCCCTTTCACATCCATTTCTTGCGGTGCTCCCATCGTGCCCAGCATCTTCCCGCTCAGCCTTTCGACGGCGACCTGACTTCGTCGTTTCGGTGGTTTCGATTCTGCGTCGACGGAAGAGCCGCCGGTCCTGTCTTACGACGGCGGACTGTCATTGAAGGCCGTAAACAACCGAGCTTGATCGTTTCCTCGTCCGAGAACGTCTTGGAGCAATTCGAGCGTGCCCTTGCCGCAGCGGATCCCGAAAGTGTGAGAACACCGCAAGACCAGAAGGCCCGCTTCCGATCGACGATTCGTCGGATGGGCGGCACCTCCGGCGATGAAGTACGCCGTGAGTTCAAGAGCCTGCTCGGCCAAGCGGAGATTCCTATGGACAATCGTCTGTACGACCTGCGCAGCGCCGTCACCAGCGAGATGTACAAGGCCGGCGTTGCCGACCTAACGCTACGATATGTCACCGGCCACACGACGGGCGACATCCTCAACGAGTATATCTCGTTCGACCCGGCCGATGAGGTGCAGAAGTATTTCGAATTGATTAGACCGCTGCTGGACGAAATCAAGTTGAAGGCACAGTCGCTGGGAATTCATGTCGATTGAGATCGTGCCCCGTCTGCTTTCGCCGTGGTCGAGCACGCTTTTCGGCGAAGACAGCTCCCGAATCGGGGTGCTGAACGCGCCAGGTCCAGCGACAGTCCATGAGGCGAAACGCGGAACCGGGTGAATAAAGGAACATGTCTCTGCAACTGCCGTTCGGCGAAGTGA
>JADFKK010000105.1 GCA_022564995.1 Planctomycetota bacterium
ACGCGAGGCGCTGAGGTCGCGCCTGGCGGGCGGCATCGGGCGGTTGCAGGCGGCGGCGGTGGATCGGGCGATGGGGGAGGAGTTGGAGTTGAGGCTGGCGAGACGCCGGCCGGCATTCGCTCGACGTTTGTAGGCCGCCGGCTTGCCGCGGCGCTGAAAGTTGTAGGAGGCGACGCGTAGATCGCCGTCAAAAAGCGTCGCTGGTCGTGGCGAAGTGAGGCGTTTTGAGTCCTTCCAGCCGGCACATGTCGTAGACGTCGATCACGTCACCCAAGGGCACGTCGCCCTCGGTGTCGAGAAAGACGGGAACCGAAAGCCCCAGCTTTGCATAGTCGGCGACCTTCTGCCGTAACGACGCAAAGCTGCTGTGGACCTGACCGTTGATCGTCCAATCGCCGGCACGAATCTTGATGACGATCTGCTCCGGCGGCGGCTCATCGGGCGGATCGGAATCAACTTGCTCGGACGCGCCGCGCACGACCATCACGTTCGCGGTCAGGTTGAAGACGGCCACCTGAAAAGAGGCGGTCCAGAGGAAGTAAATCAACAGCAAGAACACGACGTCGATCATCGGCGTCATCTCGACGTCGATCCGTTCTCGAAGGTGATGGCGATGAGGAACGCGCATGACGATTCAGTCCTGCTTGGGGAGCACGATGAAGGTGAAATCCCAGACGTCGGCTTTAACACAAGCCAGCAAGATCGGCTTGACGGCGTCGTAAGAAACCCGCCGATCGGCATTGATGCGCACTTCCAAATTGCCGCCGGCCCGCCGGTTTGCGTCGCGGAGGCGCTCAGCCAGCTCTCGTGGCCGTAGCATCTCGCCGGTGACGACGATCTGGCCATTGGGCCGGACGTTGATGATTAACGCCGGGCGCTGCTCGTCGCCCGGCTTGTGCCCGCTGGCCGCCTTGGGCAACAGCTTCTCTTCGCGCTCTTCCTGCTTGGCCATCGTGCTGGTGACCAGGAAGAAAATAATCAGCAGAAACACGACGTCGATCATCGGCGTCATGTTAAAACGCATCCCGCCGCTGCGAGGATAACTAGCAATTCGCATGATACGTGACTCAACAAACGATTTTGTAAAGCCGCGACCAGTGGTCGCGCCCGTCGAACTCCCCCGACTCAACTCGGCGGCGGCGGCGGAATCGGCCCTGCCCCGCCCGGCCTCTGCGTCCCCGTCGCTTTGGTCTTCGTTCGCCGGCGCTTGAGCGGTGCGAACACATGCTGCGCCTGATAGGCAACTTCGGCCACCAGCTGATCGACCCGATTGCGGAAAATGGCAAACGTCGCCAGGCAGGGAATCGCCACCAGCAGCCCACCGACGGTGGTCACCAATGCCTGATAAATGCCCTCAGCCAAGGCCTCGGTCTTGTCCTCGCCGGGAGTATCGGCCACGCCTTGAAACGCCAATAGGATGCCGGTCACCGTGCCCAGCAGCCCGATCATGGGGGCGATGTTGCCGATCACCGACAGATATTCGATCTTGCGAAACAGCCGGGCCGATTGATCGCCGATGGCGTCTTCCATGGCCTTTTCGACCGCCGTCCAGCCGCCGTCGATCTCGGCGATGCCGGCCTGTAACACAAAGGCCAGAAAGCTTGGCTGGGCCTGGCAGTGCTGATCGGCCCCGGAAACATTACCCTGCTGGAGCAGCTCGCCGACCGCTGGGGCTAATTGCGGCGGCATCAAGACCTGCTCTCGTAGCGTCATCATGTGCTCGAAGATCAGCGCCGCCGCCACCAACGAGATTAAAAACAGCACCACGATAATCAAGAAGCCGGTGATGCCGCCGGAGAATATGATACTCCAAAACGACTTCTTGGCTGGCGCGTCGGTCGCGTTGCCCGTTTCGGAATCCGCCGCGGACGTCTGGTCCGGGAGACCCTGTGCCCGGCCAACGCGAACGATTCCCGGGCCTGCCAACACGGCGACCAGACAACAAGCGAGAATAATGCCTCTCAACATAGGATTTAGGATTTAGGATTTAGAATTTAGAATTTGTAAAGCCGCGACCAGTGGTCGCGCATGAATCTGAATGCTACGGAATCTTCAGTGTTCGCAATCGCTCTCGAGCACTGGCGGCCGCCGGGCTCCGCGGATGTTCTCGGACAAGCTGCTGATACAGGTCACGGGCTTCACCGTTGCGGGCTTCACCGTTGCGCGAGAGCGACTCCAACGCGGAGCCGGCCTCCAGCAGGGCGGCGGAAGACAGGGTCAAGTTGTTCTCGTAAAGCGTGGCAATCCTCAAGAATGCCAGGGCGGCCTCTTCGTATTGTCCGTTTTTCTTGCGGGCCAAAGCTTGTCCCAATACATAATACGGCCCGGCACGCAGCGGCTTGGGCATTTTCTCGATCGCCCGCTGCCAGGTGGCTACCTGTTGCGGTCCGGCGGTGACCACTTGGCTTCGCCAGAGCTGTGCCTGGGCCAGAATGGCGATGTTCGGATCGCGGTCGGTCGCCAAGCGCCCCAGACGCTCCAAGGCTTCGTTCCGCCGCGAAGCGCTGGAGAGCAGGTGACTGGCACCCAACAACGACGTGATCGGCGAATCGGCCCGAGCCATCCACTCGCCGGCTCGTCTTTCGAGCGAACCAGAAAAAGGCAGAGCGCCCCAGGCCAACGGCACACAGTCGACCAGCGCTGTTGTTGGATCGCTTTGGTAGAGAATGATGAACTGCTCGCCGGCCAGGCCAAATTGACCCAGCGCCCGATGGCACCACACCTCTTGGGCGAATATCCGCCGCCGCATCCACTGCCGCCCGTCCTTGTTGCGGGCCGCCACGTATCGGGCCAGCGCCGCGGCGTACTTTCCTTGGGCGAGCAGCGCGTCGGCCGCCTTGTGATCTTCGGTGAGCGGCGTATTGATCTTTACGATGCGGGCGGCGAGAAATTTTTTGGTCGTGCCAAGCGAGGTCCGCAGTTCCAACTCCTTGCCGGTGTACTTGACGATCTGGCCCTTCCACTGCGCCGGCGGCTGCCCACGTTTCGCGCCGGCAACATAGACCACGTCTTCGGCCTGAAGTGGCGCTCGATCGAACACCGTGCCAATCATCGCAACCAAAAGGGCAACCGCAACGATCCGTTTATCGCACCGCGACATCCGGCGAGCGTCGGCCGTGAGGCCGATGGTGATTCCTCGATTGGTTTCAACATTTTCCTGGAGAGCCGTATTACCCCCAGGCTCACGCCCGGGGCTCGCCTGGCGCCCGGGGCTCGCCTTTCTCTTGGTTCGAATCATCATCGCCCCCGACCGAGTTTCAACACGTCGACGTAACTGAAGCTGCCGCCGTTTTGATGTGCCAAGCGCTCGGAGAAATTTGCCCTGCCGTCGTGGGGGCCCTGGTCGAATTGAATCGCGTTGATCGACGTCCCGCGGTTGTGCCGGCGGATGCGTTCGAGTTGGCTGCCCGTCAGCCCGTCGCCGGCGTCGGTGAGAAAAAAGATTACGTCGGGCCGCAGGTCGATGGCCATCATCAGCGCCTTCTCATGATTGGTCGCACCAGACGGAGTAATGCTCTTCACAAACTTCGCGGCTGCCGTCTTGTTCTCGTCGGTGGCGAAGCTGAGCCGCGCCCGGCTCCCCGAGGGACGAAACAGGTGCGGCTCCTGGTTGTAAAAAATGATCTGAAATTGGTGGGTGCTGCCGAGGCTCTTGAGGCTGGCGATCAACTCATTGCGGGCGAATCGAATCCGATCGTCTTGGCCCATGCTCAACGATCGATCGAACACGTAAACGAACTTGTGCCCTTCGCCGACGAGGTCGAACAGCGGCACCCGCGCGCCCTGGCCGTTGGTTTTTCCAATCGGCCGCCCGGAGATGCCTTCGCCAAACCGGTTGGTGTTGGGGATTCCGTCGTTGCCGAGCCCTGTGTCGCCGATCCCTTCGAGAGTTGACGGCAACCAGCGATCGAGCGACGCTCCGGCCGCCGTGCTGGCCGCGGCAGCAAAGGAATCGTCGCCGTTGGACTGCGCCGCTAAGCTTTCCGCGGCCAACGTGTCCTGGGTGTCGTAGCGTTCGCCTTGGGGCTGCGTGGTCCGCAAGACGATGCCGCCGGAGCGACCGGGCTGCTTGGCCGCCCCCTCGGGATCTTTGTCTCGTAGCGTCCAAATCGCCACCAGCACCAGCATCAACACGAAATGCAGCACGCCCGACATAACCCAACTCGATAGGGCCAGCCGCCAGCTTTCGGCCAGAGAGCGGGGCTCCGACGGCGGTGGGGCAGACGGGCTCGAAGTGCTCGTTGGTGGGGACACGGACTGGGACATTATCACTCGGCGCAATGGGAACAGCGATCGGCCAGCCATGCCGGCAAAGAAGGGCCCCTGGCAATTCTAGGTCGGTGCCCCCGCAGCGTCAACGCGAAGAGTTGGCATCCAGGCCCTCTCGCGCCCGTTCCCGCCTCCGGCATTCATCCGTATAATGGCCGAAAAACCACGCCGGTTGGCGGAGACAGCCCGTTGCACATTATCCAATATCCCCATCCGACGCTGCGCCACAAATCGAAGCCGCTGCGGCGCGTCGATGCCGAATTGCAAAAAATCGTCCGCGAAATGTTCGATTTGATGTACGAAGCCAAGGGCATCGGGCTGGCGGCCAATCAGGTCGATTTGCCCTGGCGGCTGTTCGTGGTCAATGCGAAATCGGACGAAGGCGATGCCGATCGGGAGTTGGTCTTCATCAATCCTGTGCTTAGCCGGGGTAAGGGCAGCGACGAGGACGAGGAGGGCTGTCTGAGCCTGCCGAAGATGTACGGCGACGTAAGGCGGTCGGCGCAGATTGTCATCGAAGCGTTCAGCCTCTCGGGCGAGAAGATTCACCTGGAATTGGACGGCATGCTCGGCCGCATCGTGCAGCACGAATACGATCATCTCGACGGCGTGTTGTTCATCGATCGGCTCGGCCCCACCGCGGAGCTCGCCGTGCGCGAGGATCTTGACGATTTGGAACGCCGCTTCCGAACCCAGCGAGAGTTGGGCGAGATCGGCAGCGACAAGCAAATCGCCGCCCGGCTGGCAGAGTTAGAAGCAGAGTATTGTTAGCCGTTTGTAGGAGGCGACTCCCGTCGCCGAAGAAGTTTGTAGCCAAATATCGGCAACAGGAGTCGCGTTCAAACAAGTTGGACATGTTCACGAGTCTGCAAATCCTAAGCACGAAATCCTAAACAAATCAGAAATCCGAATCTCAAATGTCGAAAACGTCGGACTCGTTGGGCGTTTTCAACATTCGTGCTTTGGATTTGTTTAGGATTTCGTGCTTAGGATTTGCATCGGATTCCCCCGCGTCATTTTTTCGGATCGTCTCTCCATGCGTTTAGTGATGATGGGAACCGGCGCCTTCGCGGTGCCGACGTTCGAGGCCCTTTACGACACGCCTCACGCGGTGTCGCTGCTGGTGACGCAGCCCCAGCGGCCGGTTCACGATCGGCGGCGGCGCGTTACCTATCCAATGCGCGAAGTCGCATTGCATCGTCAAACACCGATCTTTGATCCCGAGAGCGTCAACACCGACGAAGCCCGCAGCGAGATCGCCCGTTATGAGCCCGACTTGCTGGTCGTTTGTGCTTATGGGCAGATCCTTTCGCCGGCCACGCTGGGTGTGACTGCTTATGGCGGCATCAATCTGCACTCGTCGTTGCTGCCGAAGTATCGTGGCGCCGCGCCGATTAACTGGGCCATCTATCACGGCGAGACGGAAACCGGGGTGACGGTGATTCACATGTCCGCGAAGGTCGACGCCGGCCCCTGCATCGCCCAAGGCGTTGTGGAAATCGGCGACGACGAAACGGCCGTCGAACTGGCGCCGCGGATGGCCGAGACCGGCGCCTGGCTGATCTGTCGGGCCATCGACAACATCGCCGAGGGGCGCATCACCGAATTGCCCCAAGACCCTAAGCTGGCCACCCGAGCGCCGAAGTTGAAAAAATCCGACGGCCAGGTCGACTGGAGCCAGAGCGCCGAGACGATTCGCAACCAAGTCCGAGCGATGCAGCCCTGGCCGAAGACGTTCACTTACGGGCGCGACAGCCACGGCAAGCCGCTACGTTTGATTCTCGATCGCGTGTCGGCCGAGCCGGGAGCAGAGCAGGCCGAGCCCGGCGTCGTGCTCATCGCCGAGCGCGACCGGCTGTTGGTCGCCGCCGGCGAAGGGGCCGTGTCGATCCAGCGAATTCAGCCAGCCGGCAAACGAGTGCTGACAACCGGCGAGTTTTTGCGCGGCCACAAGATCAAACCGGGCGATCGGCTGGGGCCGGAAGAAGAGATGGTCGCGGCGGAAGCATGAATTGCCCGTAGCGGAATTCGCAAGAATTTCGACGACTGACACCAAGGCTGAATTCTTGCGAATTCAGCTACCATTGGTATCGTTGTGTTGTAAATTGTGATGGGGCGCGACCAACGGTCGCGGCTTGATGGTTATGCGTTATCTTCTCGATACTTCTGACGAAGCGTTACACGCCTGGCTTTCCGAGCGCAATCTGCCGGCGTATCGTGCCGAGCAGATTCGTAAGTGGATATTCCAGCGACGGGCCGGCACGTTCGAGGAGATGACCGACTTGCCGGCCGCGCTGCGGAAGGAGCTGGCCGGGGAGTTTGAGATTTGGACTTCTCGCGTCGCGGCCCATCGCAAGAGTGACGACGGGACTGAAAAACTGCTGTTGGAGCTGGGTGACGGCGAGCGAATTGAATGCGTGCTATTGCGCGACGGGCTCAGGCGCAGCATCTGCATCAGCACGCAGGTCGGCTGTGCGATGGGCTGTGTGTTCTGTGCCAGCGGCTTGGACGGGGTGGCCAGAAACCTGAGGGCGGGCGAAATCGTCGAGCAGATGTTGCTGCTGGCCCGGCTGCTTCCCGAAGACGAACGGATCAGCCACGTTGTGGCGATGGGCATGGGTGAGCCGCTGGCGAATCTCGACGCGCTGCTGCCGGCGCTGGACGAGGCCAGCAGCCCCAGCGGCCTGGGCATTAGCCCCCGGCGCATCACGATCTCAACCGTCGGGCTGCCCCCGGGCATCCGCCGGCTGGCCGAAGAAAACAAGGGCTACAATCTGGCCGTGTCGTTGCACGCGCCCGATGACGCGCTGCGGCAAGAGTTGGTGCCCATCAGCAAGAACATCAAGCTGGCCGAGATCATGGCGTCGGCCGACCTGTACTTCGATCGATCCGGGCGCCGGCTGACGTTCGAGTATGTGCTGCTAGCCGGCCTGAACGATTCTCCCGACCATGCCCGCCGGCTGGCGAAGCTGTTGCGAGGGCGGCCGGCGCTGCTCAACGTGATTCCGTACAACCTGGTGGCCGGGTTGCCGTATCAAACGCCGTCGCCGCAGGCAGAACGAGAGTTTCGCAACGTGCTCGAACAAGCCGGCATCAATCTGCAATTTCGCCGGCGTAAAGGCCACAAGATCGACGCCGCCTGCGGACAGTTGCGGCGCATAACGTCGTAAAGTGACAAGAATCCCACGCGCACGCTTGCGGCTTAGCCGGCCCTACCGCTTCGCCAATTGCTGCCGCGCCATCTGCCGGGCGGCTTCCAACACGGCGTCGATCGGCTTCGCGCCGTCCGCTCGCGGCTCGGCTCCCAGCACCGGCTTGGCCGTCTGATGAACCGTGATGTTCGGCGTGACGCCGACCTTGCTGTAGGCCCGGCCGGTAGGCGAATAGAATTTGGCCGTCGTCAGTCGCACGCCGGTGCCGCCCCGGCTGAGCGAAAAGATGCCTTGCACCGAGCCCTTGCCATAACTCCGCTGGCCCAAGATGGTTCCCCGTCGATGATCGCGAATGGCCCCGGCGAAAATCTCGCTGGCGCTGGCGCTGTCTCCGTCGATCAAGACCACCAGAGGCACTCGCCACGTGCCGACCCGATGGGCCGTGTAAGTCAGGTTTTCTCTGGCACTGCGTCCGCGAGTGGTGACGATGGTGCCACTCTCGACGAATTTGTCCACCGCATCGACACTGGCGGTAAGCAGCCCGCCCGGATTACCGCGCAGGTCGATCACCAGGCTGCGGAGCCCCTGGCGGTGCAACTTCCACAGCGCCGCATCAAGGTCGCGACTGGTGGTTTTTTGGAACGAGGTGATCTTCGCATATCCGATGCCAAATTCGCGGTCGATGATCTTCACGTCATCGACGCTGGGAACCTCGACGCGTCTGCGCTGTACTCGCACGCGCCGCAGCGTGTCGTCGGCCGCACGGAGCGTGAGCAGCACGGTGGTGCCTTCTTTGCCTTGCAGCAGATTGGCCGCCGCGTCGGTCGAGAGCTTCTCGGTCGACGCGCCGTCGACACCAACGATCGCCTCGCCTGCTTTTAGCCCGCTCTTCTCGGCCGGGCTGCCGGTGATAACGTGGACGATTTGCAGCGCTCCGCCTTTAGCCTTCAGCTCGATACCCAGGCCGACGAAATTTCCCTCGATTTGTGAATAGACTTCTTTGAGCTGGTTGCCGGTCAGAAAGGTCGAATAAGCGTCGAGCGCGCCGGCCGCGCCGGCCGTGAATTCGAGGATCGTGGCTCCCGGGGACAATCCCACGCGCTGCTGAGCCAGGCGGGCCACACGCTGGGCGGCCTGACGACATTCGAAGCGGCTGCGCGGATGTTGGGTGGCGGCGAATTTTTGCAGTTCACGGCGGAAGTTGGTCCGCTGGCGCTCGCTTACATCCGGCAGGTTTCGTTTAACGAAGGCATCTTTGGTGAGCGCCACGGCCAGGTTCTGACTGCCGCGCCCAAACAGCTCTCCCCAATGCGGCGTTTTGACGTGATAGTCGCCGATCTTTTGCAGTATTTCGCTGTACATCTCCAGCGCCTCGTGCTCGCGCGTCGTCACCAGCAGCTTGCGGAAGCTGTTGTCGGCGTAGCGGCGGCCCAGATCGTAATGGATGCGGGCCAGTTGTAGCCGATCGTTAATTGCGGCGCTGTCGGGGTGGGCCCGATGGGCCTCCTCGTAATGCGTTAGCGCTTCGCCCCAGCGATTTCGCGATTCAAGCTGTTGTCCGTGCCGAACGAGCTCGGCGATGGCAGACGGGGAAGAAGTCACCTCAGCACGGATCGCGGGTGTCACCGTTTGGGCGCGCAGCGTCACGGCAGCCGACGACATAAGCAGCAAGGTCGCGGCAGTGAGGGCGCCGAGGAACATGGCGCGGACCGGGAGGGACAGCCTGTGTCGCATGCGGGGTTTCCGTTCGTTAGGTGTTGCTTCTTTCGCGCGAGGCGACCGGCAGATAGGTCCATTCGCCGTGCCACTAGCAACATAAGTCACAAAATGCCACCAGTCAAACAACTACACGACAACTTTTTCACGCCGGGAAAACTCGCGCTGGCGCAACCGTCAAACATGTTGCTAAGCGATTCCGCCTGCGCCGATTCGTCCGATCGGCGAGCCATGAATCGCTGCGCCGAAGCTGATCGTTATGACGACAAAACGGATCAGGCAGCCCATGTCAAAAGCGCAGCGCTCACTGCGTTTAGGCGCTCTAAGAAACCTGCGCGCCCAACAACCCGTCCGTGGCCAGCGTGGCCTCTAGCGACCTGGATTCCTTGGTCGGCGAGTTGCTAAAGATGTTACGGGGTTGGAGCAGGTTTGGTTTGCGTATTTGTAAATCATCCGGGTAGGGCATGCTCTGCATGCCGAAATCCAGCGCATTCGTCATGCGTAACCATTCACGGCATGATGAACTGCCGCCGTGTCAAAAAAGACATCCGGTTAGATAAGTCACGATGGGAACCGCTAATAAACGCTGATAAACGCTAATCAGTTCATCAGCGTCGATTAGCGGTTCTCTGTTTGGAACGCCGTGAACGGCTACCGTCATGCAGAGCATGACCTACTCGTTCACCTCACCCTTCGCCCAAATCCCCAGCAGCGTGCTTTCGACACCCGTGGTCGGCGATTGGTAGCTGTGCAATTCCCGAATCGCCACGTGGCGGGTTAGGCCGCGCTCGCGGGCCGTGGCGCGTTCTTCGATCCACTTGGGGCCTTTGAGCACTAGCAGCCGCTCGAAGTGTTGCCAGTGGGGCTCGAACCAGGTGAGCAATTTGGGGAGCGGAGCGACCGCGCGAACCAACAGGGCGTCGAAGTTATTGTCCGGAAGCAGCAACTCGGCCCGAGCGTGGAAAACCGGAATCCCCAGGCCCGACTCTTCGACGATGGCCGCGACGGCCTTGGCTTTCTTGGCGACCGACTCGCACAGCGACACCTGCAGGTCGGGCCGCACAATCGCCAGCGGAATGCCCGGCACGCCGCCGCCGGTGCCGACGTCGAGCACGTTTTCGCCCTCTTCGAGAAATTGGGAAAACACCAGCGTGTCGACCAAATCGCGGGCCACGAACAAGTCCCAGGTCGTGTGCCGGGTGAGATTGAGCTGGGCGTTCCACTCCCACAGCGACCGGCAATATCGCTCCAGGGCGGTAATCTGCTCGGCCGTTAGATCGATCGGCGGCTCGATCGGGAATCGTGAAATCGCCTCGGAAAGGCTCTCTGAAGGCGGTAAATCGTGGATAGGCTCGTTCATAAGGCGAAATGTAGGGCAGGCACTGCCCAATGGCGGCAGAATTGGCTGTTTTTGTTGATACAAGGCGTTTTTTTCTTGGTGGGCTCTACACTTCTTGGCGGTCGGCCACAGCACAACAAACCAGCGGCCTTACGGCCACCGCTCGCCGGATTTCGCTGGAAGATATCCCTCTCGCTGGCGAGTTATTTGCAATGTTGCGTCCGCAAGGTTACTATTCTTGCTGAAACAGTTCCCGCCAACAAACCCCCCTTCGTGCGCTGAAAAGGAGACATGTATGTCCAGGAAACTTCTTCGTCGTGATTTTGTCAAAGGGACCGCTGCCGTCGGCGTCGGTGTCTGGACCGGTTTGGCCGCTCGCGAGAGTAAGGCCGCCAACGAACAGATCGCCTTCGGCTGCATTGGCATCGGTGGCAAGGGCGGCAGCGACTCGGCCTCGGCCAATAAGGCCGGCGACGTCGTGGCCATTTGCGACGTCGACGACGATAGGCTTGACGGCGCCGCCAAGCGATACGGCAAGGCCCAAAAGTTCAACGATTATCGCAAATTGCTTGACAAAGTGGGCAAGAGCCTCGACGCGGTAACCGTCAGTACGCCCGACCACACCCACGCCCCCGCGGCGATCAGGGCGATGAAGCTCGGACTGCACTGCTTCTGCCAGAAGCCGCTGACCCACTCGGTCTACGAAGCCCGTCAGATGGCGGAAATCGCCCGCGATAAAAAGCTGGCCACGCAGATGGGCAACCAAGGCACCGCCAACAGCAAGCTGCGCGAGGCCTCGGCCATCATCAAGTCCGGCGCGCTAGGCACGATCAAAGAGGTCCACGTCTGGACGAACCGACCGGTCTGGGGTCAGGGCGGTCCGCGTCCCAAGCCGGCCGATCCTCCCAAGAACCTGCACTGGGATCTGTGGCTCGGCGCCGCGCCGTATCGACCCTTTGGCGTCAAAGTCTATCACCCGTTCGAATGGCGCGGCTGGTGGGATTTCGGCACCGGCGCGCTGGGCGACATGGCCTGTCACACGTTCAACATGCCCTACATGGCCTGCGATCTTTACGACCCGACTTCGATCGAAGCGGAGTCCTCGGGCCACAACAAAGACAGCTATCCCAAGTGGTCGGTCATCAAGTTCGCCTTCCCCGCTAACAAGATCCGACCGGCCATTCCGGTCACTTGGTACGACGGCGGCAAGCTGCCCGACAAATCGGTGCTGGACGGCGCTGCGGTGCCAAAGGCCGGAGCGGTTGTGATCGGCAGCAAGGGCAAGCTGTACGGCCACGGCGACTATTGCGGCAGTTTCTCGATGCTGGGCGTGGACCAGCCGAAGGTCGACTTCGAGCGATCGCCCGGCCACTTTGTCGAGTTTGCCCGCGCGATCAAAGGCGGCCCCAAGGCCCGTTCCAGCTTCGACGGCTATGCCGGCGGGCTGACCGAAACGATCTTGTTGGGCAATCTGGCCGTATGGGCCGGCAAAAAGATCGAGTGGGACGCCAAAAACCTTAAGGCCACGAACGCCCCCGAGGTCGAGATTATCATTCGCAAAAAGTACCGCAAGGGATTCGGTTTGGGTTAAGGCGAAATGAGAGTGAGAAAGCATCGTAGCCGCGAACGCCCGGTCAACGCCGGGGTTCGCGGCTTTTTTTGCTGGCGATCTTTTCCACTAGCCCGTCGCTTTCGGGCGATGTTTTCCGGCGTAGCAATCAATGGGCGTCATCAATTGGAAAGCGCCATTTTGGGCTTGTCTTTTCAAACAGAAGGATGGCGCTTGATCTTCTCTTCACGCCGTAATGACATGCTGGCTGGGCAGGAAAAATAGTCGGTCGATAATCCGTGCTAGCGGCGCCCCTCGCCGGGTCGTAACTCAAATTGCATCAACGTCTTGCGCCGTATTTCTCGAGACGCACCGCATAAATTTCCCCGATCCGAGAACTTTTTGTACGGACCATGCCCTCGACTGTCACTATTACTATTGGTTGCTGTGTACTCGGTACTCAGTACGCAGTTACACAGTACGCAGCAATCAAGCCATAGTTTTCTCGAAACGCCACGTTCCAGAAACCGCCCCGCTTGCCCCTCGGAGTTCACCTCGCCATGCGTCTTACGCTTCGCACTTTGCTGGCCCATCAGGACGACATTCTGGAGCCGGAGGATGCGGCCCAGATCGAACAAAAGATCGAGGAGAGCGAATTCGCCAGCGGGCTGGTTCATCGGCTCAAGGACGTTTCTCAGCGATTGCGGCTCGGCGCGCCGCCGCTCGAAGGGCGCGGCATGGGGCTCGACCCGAACGTGGTGGCGGAGTATCTGGACAACACGCTCGACACGGAGCAGGTTCCCGATTTCGAGAAGACCTGCCTGGAGTCGGACGTCCACTTGGCCGAGGTGGCCTCGAGCCATCAGATTCTCACGCTCGTGTTGGGCGAGCCGGCACAGGTCGACCCCGACAGTCGGCAGCGCATGTACGGCTTGATCGAGAGTAGCGAGGCAGCCGCGGTGCCGGCTCCGCCTGGCGTCGACCCGACAGCCCCGCCGCCACCCTCGAAGAGCGAAGCCCCGGTCGCGGCCGGCCAGCCTCCCGTGCAGCCGGGCGAAGCGCCGGTTGAGGCCCCGCCGGTGGATCCGCCCGCCGAGAACAAGGTTCGCCGCAAGCCGGAAGTGCCGGATTATCTGCGCGAGGGGGCCGCCAAGTCAAATCGGGGTAAGGTGATCGCGACGTTGTTGATTGCCGTGGCGGCCGGCGTAGCGATTTTTCTTAACTTTGGTGGCAAGGAGTACGTCAATCAGTGGCTGGCCGATTCCGGCGAGAGCAGCCAGCAGCCAGCGGACGAGACGCCCGACGTGGGCGACGATGGGTCCGCTGCAAACGCCAGCGCGGCCCCAAACGGCAAGACGCCAGAGGGCAGCCTGCCGGAAAACTCTTTCCCCAAGCTTCCGGCGCCGGACGATCTTCCCAAAGAACCCGCCCAACCAGCCAGTGTGCCGATGCCGAAAACCGAGACCGGCCGCGATGCGATCAAGCTGCCCGACCCTAAGCCGAGCCCCGTCGACATCGTGCCGCCCGACAGTGCTGCACCGGATGCCAGGCCCGGCCCGAAGCCCAAGCCGATCGAACCGAAGATTGTGCGCCTGGGCCAATTGCGCAGCGCCAAACAGCCGCTGCTCGTTTTCGATGAGGAAACGAAGCAATGGCGACGTCTGCCGGTCAACGCGGCGATCAACTCGGGCACCACGCTGCTGGCGCTGCCGACGTTTCGTCCGACGATCACCCTGGGGAGTTTATCGGTCCATCTCGGCAGCGAGACGATGATCGAGCTCGAGGGATTCGACGAGCACGGCGTCGCGGCGCTGCGCATCATCTACGGTCGAGTGATCCTGCTGGCGGCCGGCGGCCAGGAATCGCGGCTGCGCGTTCTCATCGGCAAATCGCGTTACGAGTTGACCATCAACGACGCCGACTTGGCCCTGCACGTTTCGCCGCGCACGACTCCCGGCGTCGACCCGGCCGAAACCTCGGCCGCTCCGCAAGTCGATCTCTATGTCACCCGCGGTGATATTCTTTGGAAGAACGCCGAAACAGGCGAACAGAAGCAGTATCACGGCGATCGACACGTGGCGGTGGCCGGCCCGCGGCGCGCGGAAAAAGCCGGACTCGATGACTTTCCCCAGTGGATCTTAGAAGAGCAACTGACCAGCAGCGAACGGCGTGCGTCGGTAAGGAACGTCGAGCCGGGATTGCAGCCTGAAGATCCGATTCAACTGCGGCTGCAGGAGATGGCCCGGCATCAACGTCGCGAAATTCGATTGCTTGCGGCCCGCTGTTTGGGCCACATCGACGAGTTTGATTCGTTCGTCGAAGCGCTGAACAACGCAGATGCGCGGGGTTACTGGGACATTCACGTCGACAGCCTGCTGGCGGCCATGGCACGCAGCCCGCGAAGCGCCAAGCTGGTTCGCAATTCGCTCAAACGACACGATGCAGGCAGGGTGGATCATCTCTACCCGATCCTCTGGGGCTACAGCGAAGAGGGGCTTCGCGATGGCGGCGCCGCGACGTTGGTCGGGCATTTGAACCACGACGAGTTGATCTTTCGAGTGCTGAGTAGCAGCATGCTCAAGCGCATTACCGGCCTGGGGCTCGGCTATTCGCCCGAGGATACCGCAGCAAAACGTAAGATGTCCGTGCGGCGTTGGACCGACCGGTTGAAGAAGGGCGCGATCGTTCCCAAGGGTGCTTCGCTAAGAAAGAAGAAAACGCCGTAGGTTCCGCTTGCCGAGCGGAACCTTGCGACGGCACACGCGCGACGCCGGTGCCACATGAGATCCACCTTCACCTCCGCCCCGCTACGGCGCGCACCAACCTTCTTGCGGCGTCTCGAACACTTTCGGCTTCTGGCCGCTTTGCAAGGCGGCGATGGCCTTCTCGGCCCTTTCCACGTCGGCTGCTTTGTCGTGAATTTCAATTCGCAGGTCATAGCTCGTTTTCCCGCCGGGGGCCAACTCGACGACCCGCTTCTGCTGGCCTTCGTAAGTTCGCGGGTTAGGAAAGTTCGTGCCGGGTTCCAGGCCGGTGACGTAGCCGTCTTCGGCCGCGGCGGTGTCTTTCCAGACCGTATAGACCGGCAACTGCTTGACGTTGAAGTACATGCTCGCGCCGCGCATGCCGTGGGCGTCCTTGAGCAGCGTCTGCGTGTTGCCCTGCTTGTCGGCCAGCAAGTGCATGAAATAAACCTGCTCTTCGTAATCGGCCTTCTCGCCGGGATAATCCTGCCACGACTTGATGTCTTCGGCCGCGTGATCGTTACGCGGCACGACCGTCTTGAGCGGCGCGACAAACTTTGAGCCCGGCTCCAACAGCGGCGATCCAAAGTTGGTGTGATACAGCATTTGCGTGCCGGCGGTTTTGCCGGATAGATTCTCGACCGTGTCGTGGATCCGAAAGCCCGGCTCGCCGACCTTGGTCTTGATCTCGCTGGTCAGCCGCAGCTTGGCGAAGTGAAATCGCGTCTCGTCGACCACGCCGCGGATGGTGATCTCGCCCGTGTCTCCGTCGACCGAGACCTCGACATAATGGGCCGGCCGATTGGCAATTTTCCCGTGCAGCGGGTAGGCCAGCTTGCCATCTTCGGCAAACTCCGGCGCCCCGTTACTTTCCAGCCCGCAGCGGACCAGCAGTTCATCGAACCCATCGAGCCAGCCCAAACCGCTCGGCTCCATCAGCGGGACGTAGGCCGGATGGACCGGTCCGCGATTGGGCGATTTCCAGCCGACCGTCATGTCGCCCAGCCAGGCTTTCCAGATTCCCATGCCGCGGGTCGGCACCACGACAAAGCGGAACCGCCCGTTGTCGACCTCGATCACGTCGACGCCTTCGCGCAGCCCGCCGCGGAGCCTCGTCTTCGTGACCGAATAGCCCTTCGCCGCTCCGCCCACGTCGGCCGGCCCGATCGAGATTTTCTCAATGTATTGCTGCTTGTCGGCATCCAGCAGCGTCCAGGATTTTTGGGCCATGTTTTCAGTCTCCAGAAAAAGCGGCGTGCGTAGGGTCAATAGCGGCACCTGCTAATGTAAGCAGTGGCGTGGCGGTTTTCCAGTCGCGCGGGGCAGAAAACTACCCCTGACGCGGCAAGATGTCGCGTCCACTTTACCGGCCAGTAACTTGCCAACGGGCCAAAAAGCGAATAAAATTAGCGTTTCGCGAAGGCAGAACACTGTAGAAGGGCGATTGTTGCGTGTAACATGCAACATAGACGGGCACGCCGCCTGCGAGGATGTTCGCCATGACAACCATCAACCTTCCCCCAGAAATCGATGGTCCGCTCGCCGACGAGGCTCGGCGCCGTGGTACGACCCCAGAACTGCTGGCTATCGAGAGCCTGCGGCGGTTGTTCGCCTGTTCACCGCCGCCGGACGAAACCGATACGCTCCTGGACTATCTTGGCGATTACATCGCCTCGGTTGAAGGTAGTAGTGAAATACCAGCTCGCGAAAGCGGGAAGATTTTCGAGGAGGCGATGGTAGACAAGCACCGGCGAGGGAATACATGACACTCACCGATGCCGGTCCCCTGATCGCGCTGGCGAGCCGACGGGACGCGGACCATGCCCGCTGCGTTGAGGCTGCTCGCAGCTTGCCGTCCGGCCCCCTGGTGAGCACTTGGCCCTGTTTCACCGAGGCGATGCATGTGCTGCTTCGCGTCGGTGGCCACCCAGCGCAAGCAGCGCTCTGGACGTTGCTCGTCGCGGGAAGGCTCCAACTGCACGACTTCTCCACGAACGAAGTAGACCGCATGGCGGGGCTAATGGAAAAGTACCGCGACCGGCCCATGGATTTGGGCGATGCGTCGATCGTGGTGGTGGCGGATACCCTCGGAACGAAGCTGGTCTTTACGCTGGATCAAGACTTTCAAATCTACCGACTGGATGACGGCTCTGCACTCAAGATCGTTCCATAGCGTAGCCATACGGCGCCCGGATTATCGACATTCGGCATTCCCAACAAACACGGCGGCCCCAACCCGCCTTTCACTCGACAACCGAGGAGATTCCCCAACACCATGTCCACAACCATCGAACCGAATAACATCGTCAAATCCGACAATCTGGGGGCCGTGCTGGACCGGGCTCTCGACGCCGGCGAGGGCCTGTTGCGGCTCACGCCCACTTGGGTTCCCCGCGCTTTCCTGCATCCCGGCAAACGGATCAAGCTTGCCCCGGGCGATTGGTACGCTTACGGCGCCGATCGCGGCGGCATCGACGAACGCTGGTTCGCCAGCACGACCGACGCCGCCAACGACGGCCGGGTTTGGCACGAGGGGCAAAGCTTCTGCACGTTCGAGGGCCAGCAGTTCCTGCTTAAAGACGCGGTGGCCGAGGGGCAGCAGCGAATGGTCGGCCAGGCGATGTGGGATAAGTACCAGCGCTGGCCGATTTACTCGAAGTTCTTCGACAACATGGGCCCCATCCCGCATCACATGCACCAGAGCTTCGAGCACGCCAAGCTGACCGGTCAGGAAGGCAAGCCGGAGAGCTATTATTTTCCGCCGCAATACAACAACGTCGATAACAACTTCGCCTACACTTTCATGGGCCTGGAGCCAGGCACCACCAAGGCCGACGTCCGCCGCTGTCTGGAAAATTGGTCGCAGGGCGATAACGGCATCCTCGATCTCTCGCGAGCCCACCGCCTGAAGCGCGGCACCGGCTGGCTGATTCCGCCCGGCGTGCTGCACGCGCCCGGCTCGCTGTGTACCTATGAGCCGCAGTGGGGCAGCGACGTGTTCGGCATGTTCCAGTCGATCGTCGAGGGCCGCGAAGTGCCCTGGTCGCTGCTGGTCAAAGACGTGCCCGAGGACAAACATCAGGATCTCGACTTCATCATCGAGCAGCTCGACTGGGACAAGAACGTCGACACGCATTTCAAGGAGAGCAACTATCTGGAACCGATCGTAGCGGCCGAAGGCGACGGCTGGGTTGATTTGTGGATCGTCTACGGCACGATCAACGACGCGCAGCTTTTCTCGGCCAAGGAACTAACGCTTCAGCCCGGCGCGAAGTGTACGGTTCAAGACGGCGCCGCCAGCGGTTGGATCACCACCCAAGGCCGCGGCCGGATGGGCAAGCTGGCCCTGCAAACCCCCGCCATGATCCACTTCGGCGCCGAGACCGAAGACGAAGTCTACATCACGGCCGAAGCCGCCACCGCCGGCGTCGAGATCGAAAACACCGGCAGCGAGCCGCTGGTGGGCCTAAGATACTTCGGCCCGGATGTGCATGAAAATCTTCCGGCCGTGGGGGATTACAAAACATAAAGCCGCGACCGCTGGTCGCGCCCAGTGAAACCAACACCGCAACGGTCCGCCCTCTCGGGTATAATAAGTGTGGCCGCTGTCCCATAATCCCACTCATATCGCGAGAGCCACCCATCATGATCACCATAGTGTTTCCCGACCGCGAAACCGAGAAACGCGGTCTGGCATTCTTGCTTGGACGATTCTCCGGGCGCGTGCTTAAGACAGGCGAACATTTGGTGCCGGAAGCCGCGTTGGAGGCTTTGGCAGGGGAAAACATCTCATTTACCGTCAAGGGAAAGGCTACCTATGAGCAACAAGTGGCGGCGCTTCGAAGTGCTGCTTCCACTGGCGTTTAATGATGGGCGCGCGATACCCGCCGAGTGGCTTGCGGAGGCGACACTTGAAGTCGACAATCATTTTGGCGCGGCGAGCTATGAGACGCAGAAGGTCGAAGGTTACTCGCGGCACGACGAAGTCATGTACCGAGACGACTTGGTCAAGATCGTCGTCGACGTTCCAGACACGACCAAAAATCGACGTTGGATGAAGGACTTCAAAGAGCGTTGGAAAGAGCGACTCGAACAGGTCGAGTTGTGGTTGGTGAGTTATCGCGTTGATATTGAGTGACTATCTCCGGCATATCAGGCATTTCCCATGAGTTCCACGACAACACAAATCGCCCCGACACCGCCTGACGAGCAGCGGTTCGTGTTCCACGATCTCTCGTGGGAGCGTTACGAGCAGTTGCTGCGCTCGCTGGGGGACCGCCGTTTGCGGCACACTTACGTGGAGGGCGCACTTGAAATCGTGTCTCCGTCGATGCATCACGAGTGGTTGAAGTCGGTGCTGGGCGACCTGGTGGCGGCTTCGTGTCGGCTCCTCGGTCTGCCTCGCAAGAGCATCGGTTCGACGACCATGAAAAAGAAGACGTGGCAGCGCGCGCTGGAGCCCGATGAAGGTTTCTACATCGGCCAACAGTCGGTGACGATCATGCGAACCCGCCGGACGTTTAACCCCGACCGTGACCCTCCGCCTGATTTGATTGTCGAGATCGACATCACCAGCAGCAGCGACGATCGCATGGAGTTTTACCGTCGCCTGGGCGTCGGCGAAGTGTGGCGATACGTCGACGAGACGGTTCGCTTCCACGCCCTGATGAAAAACGCAAGGTATCGCAAGATCAACAAGAGCCGCTTGTTTCCTTTTTTGTCGGCCGTGGACATCACGCGACTGCTGGCCAAGCGGGACACCATGGACGACACGCAGATCGAACTGGAATTCGCAGCGTGGGCTGCGACTCAAATTGCCCGGGATGCGAAAGGGCATCGTAAGTAGCCAGCGGCGCCTGCTTGAAGACAAGAATTCAACCATGACCACCACCGCATCAGACATCGACCGGCCGCTGCTGCTGTTTGATATTCCCTGGTCGACGTACAAGGGAATCATCGACGCGCTGCCGCAGCAGCATTTCCGTCACTCATACGACCAGGGCACGCTGGAGATTTTTTCGCGGCTCATCTATGGCGTGCCCTGGGAATCTTATGAAGCAATTCTCGAAGCCTTCGGCGACCGCCGTTTTCGGCACACTTACAAGGAGGGGACTCTGGAGATGATGTCGCCCTCGGAAGAACACGAATGGCTCAAGGAATTCATCGGCCGGTTGATTGAAATGGCCGCCTACGAGCTCGATCTGCCGATTAAGAGCACCGGGTCAACCACGCAGCGACACCCGGAGTTGTTGCGCGGCCTGGAACCCGACCTGTCGTATTACATTCAGCACGAATCGGAAGTTCGCGGTCGTCGCACTTCGGATTCCGCGTCAACACTGCCTCCCGATTTGGTGGTCGAGGTGGAGATTACCCATAAGATTATCGATCGACTCGAAGCCTACGCGACGCTCAAGGTTGCAGAGGTGTGGCGATATCGCGACAAGACGGTCGAATTTTTCGCCCTCGGCGAGAGCGGTGAGTATGCACGAATCGAAACGTCGGTGGCCGTGCCGCAGATCACCAGCGACGACTTGACGCGATTTATCAACATGCTCGACGAGCACGACGAGAATAGCGTGGTGCGTGCTTTCGTCGTGTCGTTACGGAAAAAATCATAAAGCCGCGACCGCTGGTCGCGCCCCTGCATTCTCGACCAACACACATCCAACAAACCATGACCACCTCTTCCACCCACACCGACCCGTATATCATCCTTTACGGAATCTCGTGGGAGCAGTACGAGAAAATCCTCGACGCACTGGGCGAATGTCATCTGCGACATGCGTATACCGAAGGAACGCTCGAGATGCGAGCCTTGTTGTACGGCGTGTCGTGGGAGGCCTACCAGCAGTTTCTTGACGCCATGGGCGATCATTGTCCGCGACACAGCTATAACGGAGATACGCTGGAAATGATGTCACCTCGAAAAGACCACGACTGGCGGAAGAAACTGATCGGGCGGATGATCGAGTTGATGACGTTCGAGTTGAATATTCCCATCCAGAGCGTCGGTTCCACGACGCTTTCGGGCAAGCACGTCGAGAAGGGGATTCAGCCCGACGAGGCCTACTACATCGCCAACGAACGGCTCGTGCGGGGCAAGAGGGACTTTGATCCAGACAAGGATCCGCCTCCCGACTTGACGATCGAGGTCGACGTAACCAGCAGTTGCGTGAAACGAATGCCCTTGTTCGCCCAACTAGGAATTCCCGAAGTTTGGCGACACGACCAGCAGCGGCTTATTTTCTATCGCCTGACAGACGATGGCGACTACGAAGAAATCGCCAGTAGCCTGGCGTTCCCATTCCTTGGCTCAACGGACATGAACCGTTTCCTGGATCGTTGGGAGGCGACCGACGAACACTCATTGCTGCGAGAATTCATTGACTGGGTTAAACAGCAACCGATACCCGAAAATGGGAATACAACCAATCCATAGCGCCGCGACCGCTGGTCGCGCCCATTTATACTGAAAGGACTTCAATCCCCATGAGCGAACACACCAACACCTTCCCCAAACTTCACAACGCCATGTGGCCCGGCCTGATCGGCAAGGGCACCGACGAGGGCCAGGAGCCGCCGATTAGCTTGGAGCGAATGCTCGAACTCTCAGCCGGTGCCGAGGTCGACGGGCAGAAGTTCGACGGCATCGACTACTTTTTGTTCCTGCCGCACACCGACCCGCAGGCGAGCGACGACGACTTGCGGAAGATCGCCGACTCGATCGCCGGCCACGGCTTCGACGTCGGCTCGCTGGTGGCGCCGATTTGGCCCGGCACGGTGGGTGATTCGGCGATGGGCGATGCTGTGGCCCGCGAAAAGTTCCTCAGCGCCGTGAAGATGGCCTGCCGGATTGCCGGAATTTTCAACGAGCACGGGGTTCGCAAGGGCGGCGTGATTCGCATCGACTCGGCCGAATTCGGCATCGAGAAATGGCGCGAAGACGCCAAGGCCAACACCCGTAAGATCGCCGAGACCTTTCGCGAAGCGGCCAAGATCGCGGCCGATCACGGCGAGCGGCTGGCCGCCGAAGGCGAAATCTGCTGGGCCGGCATGCACTCCTGGAAAGACATGCTCGACTTGCTGGAAGAGGTCGGCATGCCCGAGACGCTCGGCTTTCAGGCCGACATGGCCCACACGTATCTTTACCTGCTCGGTTACAACGCGCCGGAACACGCGCTGCTCAAAGAAGGCTACAGCGAAGAGGAATTCTACGCGGCCTACGAGCAGATGACCGACAAGCTGCGGCCCTGGACGATCGACTTCCACATCGCCCAAAACGACGGCGGCGTCCACGGCGCCGGCGATCACGACAAAACCGGCAAACATTGCCCGGCCGACGATCCCAATGGCAAGCTCGACATCACCCGCTGCGCCGGTTATTGGCTCAAAGACGCCCCGGAGCGCGGCATCCGCCACATCTGCTGGGACGGCTGCATGTTCCCCAACGCGATGCTCGAAACGCGGGAGACGTGGAATACGATTCTGGGGGCGATGATGGCGGTGCGGGATGCGCACGGTTGGGAATGACGAATGTCGAAATCAGAATGACGAAAGAATGACGAAGCCACAATGTCGAATGACGAAACGGCAGCGGCGCGGCCACGTTACGATCTTGAGGATCGCACGGCGCCATCTACCGAGGAAAACACAAAACCTAGCCATTCGAGCTTCGTTCTTCGTCATTCTTTCGACATTCTGGTTTCGACATTCGACATTTAATCCGCTGTCAAACGGCGGCCAGCGCGTGTAATATGTACCGTAGGTATGTACGCCGCCAGCGAGTACGATCGCCATGACCATCATCAACCTTCCACCAGAAATCGACGGGCCGCTTGTAGACGAGGCTCGTCGCCGAGGTACGACCCCGGAACTGCTGGCCATCGAGAGCCTTCGGCGACTGTTCGCTTGTGCGCCGGCGCCGGACGAGTCCGAAACGCTCCTGGACTATCTTGGTGATTACGTCGCCTCGATTGACGGAGGTGACGGAACGTCGGCTCGCAAGAGCGGAAAAATCTTTGAAGAGGCGATGGTCGACAAGCACCGGCGAGGGCAAACATGACGCTCCACCGATGCCGGTCCCCTGATCGCGTTGGCGAGCCGTCGCGACGCGGACCATGCTCGCTGCGTTACCGCGGCACGCGACTTGCCCGCCGGACCTCTGGTGAGCACATGGCCCTGCTTCACCGAGGCGATGCACGTGCTGCTTCGCATCGGTGGCTATCCAGCACAGGCGGTACTCTGGTCCTTGCTCACCGCGGGACGGCTGGAACTGCACGACTTCTCGACAAACGAAGTAGACCGGATGGCGGGAATGACGAATGTCGAAATCAGAATGACGAAAGAATGACGAAGCCACAATGTCGAATGACGAAACGTCAGCGGCGCGGCCACGTTACGATCTTGAGGATCGCACGGCGCGTTTTGGCGAGGCGGTGGTTCGCTTTGCCAAAGGCATTCCTGTGAATCCCGTGACCGATCCGCTCATTCGCCAGCTTGTTCGTGCGGGCACGAGCGTCGGGGCGAACTACTGCGAAGCGGATGATGCCGGATCGAAAAAGGAGTTCAGATATCGGATCAGCATTTGCAAGCGAGAATCCCGCGAAACAAAGCACTGGTTGCGGATGATCGCAGCAGCGGTTCCGGAACAGAAGGCCGAGGCCCGAATTCACTGGCAAGAGGCGAAGGAACTAAACCTGATCTTCGGCGCCATCTACCGAGGAAAACGCAAAACCTAACCATTCGAGCTTCGTCATTCGTCATTCCTTCGACATTCTGATTTCGACATTCGACATTCCCGATACACTTGGCGACTCGCAATCCGCCCCACACACGACAACGGAGACAAATTCAAATGACGAAGGATCTACGAATCGGCATGATCGGCTACGGCTTCATGGGACGCGCCCACTCGAACGCTTACCGGCGGGTTAATAACTTTTTCGACCTCGAAATTCGGCCCGTGCTGAAGGCCGTTTGTGCGCGGAATGCCGAGAAGGCCCGCGCGTTCGCGGAGACTTGGGGATACGAGTCGATCGAGACCGATTGGAAAGCACTGCTGGCCCGCGACGATATCGACGCGGTTGATATTTGCACGCCGAACAATCTGCATAAAGAAATTGCCATCGCGGCGGCCAAGGCGGGCAAAACGATCCTCTGCGAGAAGCCGCTGGCGATCAGCGCGGCCGAGGGCGAGGAGATGTGCCAGGCGGTCGAGGCGGCCGGCGTGCCGAATATCGTCTGGTACAACTATCGCCGCATTCCGGCGGTGACGCTCGCCAAGCAGTTGATCGACGAGGGCAAGCTGGGACGCATCTTCCATTACCGGTCGGTGTTTTTGCAGGACTGGACGATCTCGGAAGACTTGCCGCAGGGCGGCGAGGCGCTGTGGCGGCTCGACGTCGAGGCGGCCGGCAGCGGCGTGACGGGCGATTTGCTGGCACATTGCATCGACACGGCCATCTGGCTCAACGGCTCGATCAAAACGGTCAGCGCGATGACCGAGACGTTCATCAAAGAGCGGCAGCATCAGCTCACCGGCAAGGTCGAGAAGGTCGGCATCGACGACGCCTGTGCGTTTCTGGCCCGCTGCGAAAACGGCTCGTTGGCCACGTTTGAATCGACCCGTTACGCCCGCGGCCACAAGGCGCTGTACACCTTCGAGATCAACGGCGAGCACGCCTCGATCAAGTGGGATCTGCACGACCTGCACCGGCTCGACTGGTTCGATCACGGCGACGAGAGCCGAGTCCGCGGCTGGCGAAGCATTCACGTCACCGACGGCGACCATCCCTACATGGACCACTGGTGGGTGCCCGGCCTACAAATCGGCTACGAACACAGCTTCGTCCATCAGGTCGCCGACTTCCTTGAAGGCCTCGCCAAGGGCGAAGCGGTCAGCCCGACGTTCCGCGACGCGCTAG
>JADFKK010000106.1 GCA_022564995.1 Planctomycetota bacterium
GCGACGGCGAAGGCGCGTTTCATGGGGCGCTTCTTGTATTGAAATCTAAAATCTAAACCCCCGCCTTCCGGCGAGGGCTAGGGCGAATCGAGTGATCAAGCGAAATCTACGGTTTTTGAATTTCGATCCTTTGAATTTGTTTAGGATTCCGTGCTTAGGATTTTCTCCCTAGTGCATCTCCACATCACACGTCCCGATCCCCGGTCGATAAAAGTTAAACTGCACACACGGATGATCGGCCAACAGCGACATCGGCACGGACGAATCGGCGATGCCCTTGCAGATCATCAACGTGGTCAGCCGTTTGCCGAAGGGGTTGTCGTGACAGTCGGCGTGCCAGATCGAAACCTTGTCGCTCTTCCAGGTCTCGACCGGGCCGACCGTGACCGCCTGGGGAGGCACATTCGAGATCACCCCGCCGCCCGACGTGCGGGCGTTTTGGGTGATGGTCAGCGGATGCAAATCGACGATGCGGGTGGCCAGCTTGCGATACTCCTGCGGCGAGGGCGGCGCGTCGGTATGGTCTCCCTCGCGCCGCAGCGGATCGTTAAACGCCCAATGCTTAACGTCCCCCTGCCCGCCCTGCATCACCAAGCAGCGGGCCGCGTCGAAGCTGGCGCTGAAGGCCGCCAGATCGCGCTCGGGGAAGTGCAGATTCTCGTCCGGCATCCGCAGCTCCGGCCGAATCCGATTAAAGCACAACTCCATGTTGGTTCGTTTGAAGCTGAGCGGAAAATCCTCGCCGACGATCTGGCCATCCAGCACCCATTCGTCCATCGCCCAAAAATGTGCGTGCCGCAAGTCGACGTTCAGCTCGTTCACCAGCCGGGCCACCAGCGGCAACTGCTCCGTCGGCCCGATCGGCCCGCACAAGCCGGTCGGCGCTTCCTCCGTGGCTTGGCGCCAGGCGGTGATGTATTCCAGCGCTTCGGCCAGATAAAAATCCTCGATCGTGTCGTAAAACTTGACCGTGAACCCGTCGCGCGACAAGCCGAGCAAGTCGTCCACCGAAAGCTGGGCCGCCTCGTCAAGAATCTCGCGGTCCAGCGTCGTGTAATCCCACCACTGCGGCGCGACGATGCTAAGTGGTCTCATGGGTTGGGTTCCTTGTGGACGCACCGGCCGATTCAAGAACGGCTCAATAACAATTTCCGCATCCGCCAACACCCGGCGAGCGGCGGCCGTGAGGCCGTCGGTATTTCCGCCTTTGGTGTCGAGGGACTTGGTGTGGATGTATTACCCCCGAGCTAACGCTCGGGGCTCGCCTGGGGTCGGTTCAATATCGTCGTCAAGATACCCGGTGAAACGGAGCGATGCAATCATCGCGAAAGGCGGCTCACCAGATGCGGCACGTACCCGATGACGATTCCCACGAGCAGGCCGACGCCATGGGCTGTGTTGCCGACGTTTCCCGCCATATTCAAGACGCACAGAACGAACCAGATCATCATGAACGTGACCGTGTTGGGACGGATGTAGATTCCCGACCCGGAATCGTAGCGGCTCTTCATCCATGAGTACCCCAACAGTCCGTAGACCACGCCGGACATGCCGCCACCCAACGGGTTAGGCCGCACGTCGAGGCCTCGGATTGAGAAATTAAACATGTACTGACATACATTCGACAGCACGGCGATCACGAGTACCAGCAACAACATTCGGAGCGAGCCACGGTAGACTTCAATCTGCCCACCCAACTGATACAGCCACATCATGTTGAAGAGCAAGTGAATAAACGGAATGCCCATGATGGTAAAGTGAATGAAGATGGGCGTTACGAGCCGCCACAATTGGTAATCCTCGGTGATGTCGACAAGACCAGGTCGCCATCGATAGAAGCCATCGCCTTCGTCGGTGACGGCCGCAATGGCCGTCGCAGTAATTACCGGCTCGATCTTTCTGCCAAAATTCGAGCCGAACGTCACGGCACAGCTCGCGAGAATCAGTAGAATCGTCACTGGCATTCGGCCCGTCGGCCGTTCCCAGCGGCGGTTCATGTGGACGGTTCGGGTTGCGATTTTTTTGTCTCGTCGGGCCGCCCGGCCGCGGATTTTTTTGGCTTGCGCTGCTTGATCGTACTTGGGATCGTCCGAATTGCGGCGATAGTCTGCTAGCTCGTCCTTGCCGCGCTGTAGATGCGCCTCGTCAACAATCCAAATCGACCAGCCGTCGCTGCCTTCGTCCGCCCGGGCCTCGACGTCGAGGGTCAACAGATAATCGACAAACCGCTGGGCGTCTTGCTCGCGTTGTAGGGTGCCGGCTTGTCGCATGGGAAGAGGATCGTTGAAAATGGGTGGCTGGCGGCTGAGCTTGCGAAGCCCCAGCAAGAATAGAGCTGTTACAATGGGTCTGGGGCTTCGCAAGCTCAGCCACCAGCCACCCGTCGTCGCGCACAAAAAAACGGGCAGCAAAACCGCCCGCTTGTGAGTGCCGAAGAGAGGATTTGAACCTCCACGCCCATTACGGGCACCAGATTCTGAGTCTGGCGCGTCTGCCAATTCCGCCACTTCGGCCTGCGGAGGGTATTATATCGCGCATTTAGGCGTAAAATGCAAGGGGAGCAGGGGGAATGCGAGCCGAGTTGTAGCAGGTGGCTCCGTCGGCGATTTTCTCGCTTCCGCATTTCGACGGCTCGCTCTGAGGCGAGCCGCGAGCGTTAGCTCGGGGGTAGTACACCGACACGGGAAACGTCGACTCCAAAGGCGAAATTACCAACGGCCTCACGGCCGCCGCTCGCCAGGGGTCGGTAAAATGCCGAAGTTGTTTTTGAGTCGTCCCTGAGCGTAATCCCCATGCCCTCCCAACATCCTGCCGCCGATTTTTCCCTGCCGGACACCGCGGGCCGCGTCCACCGGCTGGCGGACTTTCGCGACGACTGGCTGCTGCTGGTGTTTCACCGGCATCTGGCCTGACTGCCGTGCCGCGAGCACGTGGCGCAGTTGCGCCAGCACGAAGAGCGAATCGAACGGCTCGGCCTGAAGGTGCTGGTCGTTACGTTTCAGGCCCAGTGGCTGGCCGAGGCGTATGTCAGCGAGACCGAGCTGCGCTGGCCACTGCTGGTGGACGAGACGCGGGAGCTGTTCACCGCCTACGGTATGCACCGCGGACGCTGGCGAGACATTCTTGGCCCGGCCGCGATGTGGGCCTATGCCAAGCTGATTGCCCGCGGACGCCGACCAAAAAAAACCACCGGCGACGTTCGCCAACTCGGAGGCGACGTGCTGATCGACCCGGCGGGAGTCGTCCGCCTGCACCACGTCGGCCGCGGCCCGGCGGATCGCCCTCCGGTGGAGCGGATACTGTCGATGGTCGAGGAGTGAGCCGCTCGTAGTGACCCGATTCATCGGGTCTTGGCCCTCTGGCGAGAATACTTCGCGTTCCAACGGCAACGCGGTTATACTACGGGATGGCCGTAGTGTATTTTTTCGTTTAACGGCAAGGCGGCTGCGTTTCCGTTTAACGGCAAGCCGCAGGCGGCTGCGTTTCCAAGCTAGGCGTCCATTCAAAACGCAGTCGCCTGCGGCTTGCCGTTAAACGAGCCATTCATAACCGTACGAGGTATAACGGAAGTCCACCAGCTAAAGCTGGTGGCTGACAGGGTGCCGGCTAAAGCCGGCAAAGCGACATGGCGCGGCCACGACCAGGAGACGTTTCAACATGTTGCTGATAATCACGCGCCACCGAGCCTGTTGCATGGGAATGGTCCTTGCCGTGCTGATCCTTGTCGGGATGATCGCACCAACACAAGGCGCCGCCCGCGCGGACGAGCCGGCATCCAACCGGCCGATCAATTTCAGCCGCGACATCCGGCCGATTCTGGCCGATCGGTGTTTTGCTTGTCACGGACCGGATCGAGCCGATCAAGACAACGAACTGCGCCTCGATCTTCGGGCCGAGGCGATCGAGGACGCGATCACCCCGGGCAAGGCGAACAAGAGCGATCTGTTGGCGCGGATTACCAGCCGCGACCAAGACGAGATGATGCCGCCGCCCGACTCGAACAAGCCGCGGCTGTCGGCTGAGCAGATCGCGCTCGTGCGCCGCTGGATCGATTCCGGCGCGAAATACGATGCCCATTGGGCGTTCGTGCAGCCCGTGCGGTCGGCGGCGCCCAAGGTGAAAGACGCCGCTTGGCCGCTCGGCCCGATCGACCTATTCATCGCGGCCGAGCACGACCGCCGCGGGCTGAGTCCGTCGCCCGAGGCCGATCGCATCACACTCATCCGCCGGCTGAGCTTCGATCTGCGGGGCCTGCCGCCGTCGCGCAAGGAAGTCGATGCGTTTCTTTCCGACAAGAGCGCGGGCGCGTATGAAACACTCGTCGAGCGGCTGCTGCGATCGCCCCACTACGGCGAACAGATGGCGTTGCACTGGCTCGATCTGGTTCGCTACGCCGATTCGTGCGGATACCATAGCGACGTGACGCAGCACGTCTCGCCGTATCGCGATTACGTGATCGGCGCCTTCAACGACAACATGCGATTCGACCGTTTTACCCGCGAGCAATTGGCCGGCGATCTGTTGCCGAATCCTACGCTCGCCCAAAAGGTCGCCAGCGGTTACAACCGGCTCAACAAGACGACCGAAGAGGGCGGGGCGCAGGCGGGGGAGTATACGGTTAAGTCGGCGGCCGATCGGGTCCGCACCACCGCCGGCACGTGGCTGGGGGCGACGATGGGCTGCGCGGAGTGTCACGACCATAAGTACGACCCCTACACGACGAAAGACTTTTACAGCATGGTGGCCATCTTCGCCGACGTAAAGGAGCGCGGTGTCTACGGCGGCGGGCGGCGCGATCCGGAGTTGATGGTGCCCAGCCACGGGCAGACGGCGCGAATTAAGGTGATCGACGCGGAGACGACGAAACTTCAACGATCGCTCGATTCAACCGACACGAAGTTCAGCGACGCGGAGCGAAAAAACGTGCAGCAGCAAATCGCCAAGCTAACGGCCGAACGCAAGGCGATCGAGAAGAAGTTCACGCGGACGATGATCACCGTCTCGGCCAAGCCGCGGTTGATTCGCATCTTACCCCGGGGCAATTGGCTCGACCATTCCGGCCCGGTGGTCACGGCGGCCGTGCCCGAATTCTTGCCACAACCGAAGATCAAAGGCGAGCGGCTCACGCGGCTCGACTTCGCCAACTGGATCGTCTCGGGCGAAAACCCGCTGACCGCCCGAGTGTTCGTTAACCGATTGTGGAAAATGTACTTCGGCACCGGCCTCTCAAAGCGGCTCGACGACGTCGGGGCGCAGGGCGAATGGCCGACGCACCCCGAATTGCTCGATTGGCTGGCCGTCGAATTCGTCGAAAGCGGCTGGGACGTCAAGCACATGGTCAAGCTGCTGGTCACCTCGCGCACCTACAGGCAGTCTTCGCTGCATCCGGCCCCGCTGCGCAACACCGATCCGCTCAATCGGCTTTACGCCCGCCAGTCGCGCTGGCGATTGGACGCCGAGATGATTCGCGACATGGCCCTGGCCACCAGCGGGCTGCTGGTCCGCAAGATCGGCGGCCGCAGCGTCAAGCCGTATCAACCGGCCGGTTACTGGCAACACCTGAACTTCCCCACCCGCCGCTGGCAGCACGACACGGGCGAGAGCCAATATCGCCGCGGCCTGTACACCCACTGGCAGCGGACGTTCCTGCATCCCAGCCTGCTGGCCTTCGACGCCCCCAGCCGCGAGGAATGCACGGCCGAGCGGTCGATCTCCAACACGCCCAAAGCGGCGCTGGCGCTGCTCAACGACCCGACGTATGTTGAGGCGGCCCGCGCGATGGCCGCCCGGGTGATTGCCGAGGGCGGCAAAGAGACGAAATCGCGAATCCAGTGGGCTTGGCGCGAGGCCACGTCGCGTCCGCCGAGCCAGCAAGAAGCCGCCGTACTCGAAGGATTGCTCAAAACGAACCGGCAGTTCTACAATGAAAACCCCCCAGCCGCCGCCAAACTGCTCAAAGTCGGCCTCAAAGCCCCGCCGAAAAACGTCGACCCCGCGGAGCTAGCCGCCTGGACCTCAATCACTCGGGCGATCTTGAATCTGAACGAGGTGATCACGCGGAATTGAAGGAACCGTTCCTTGAAAAAAGGCTGCCCGACATCTCATTCGAGGAGGAGCGCCACAGAATCGTCGCGGCATTCTGCTATTTGGCGGGCGTGAGCCGATTGGCGACAATCATGGAGCACTTGACTTGTGCGGTCTTCTAGAGCTTCTTCAAGTCTTAATTTTGGGATTAGCCGCTGGGCGCTAGCCCACGGTTCCGCTGCGAGAACTTGAAGACGCACTAACGACCAATCGCCCACCCATTTTGAACCGACAAACGGACCATTTTTTCCTGGAGGGATGCGCAAAGTTTGCCGATTGTACCTATTACGCAGGAATTGCGCGTCGGGCGATCTACGTCCGTAGCTAGCACGCCGCGCAGGTGACCTGAGACGTGGGGTCTTGTTATGTGTCACTGGTGATCCACGCACGAGCAATCCAATCCATGAATGCCCCCTTTCTGCCCCGACCCGTCCTTGTCTGCCTCGTCGGCCTGTCTTTGTTCATCAGCGCCACGCTGTTGGCCCAAACGAACGACGATAGCACGCTGCGGGCCTACCCGATCCGTAACCTGCGGGCCGACGCGATCGAGGCCCAGGTGATCCGCGCGCTGAGTGAACTGCCTGAGCGGCCCAAAGTGGCCATCGATGCCCGCAGCAATCAGATATTGGTCCGCGGCAGCCAGCGGGCGCATGAGCTTGCCGGGCATGTGATCGATTCGCTCGACCGTGCTGCCCGTGCTACGAATGCCGCCAACGCCGGCGGCCGGCCGAGCGGCAGCGTCTTGCGATCCTATTCCGTGCATGCACAAGACCTCGAGGCGAGGCTGGCCCGACTGCGAGCCCAATATGCCAACACGCCGGGCGTTCGTCTGGCGGCCGATCATCGCAGCGGTGCGATCCTGGTCGAAGCCCCGGCCGAATTGCACCAGCAGATTGCCCGGCAAATCAACGATGTCCCGGCCGCGTGGCGCTCAGCGGAAACCAACGCGCCGGCCACGCGACCGCTGGCAATTAACCCGAGCCCCGCGGTTCGCCGCA
This sequence comes from Planctomycetota bacterium, assembly GCA_022564995.1. Classification (GTDB taxonomy): domain Bacteria; phylum Planctomycetota; class Planctomycetia; order Pirellulales; family JADFKK01; genus JADFKK01. The sequence continues at coordinate 7,083 of JADFKK010000106.1, forward strand.
ACGTACAACTGCGTAACGCATCGTGGAAGTCAGTTTATGCATCGCTTCAACGGCTGCTACAGCGGCCGATTCCCGCTGTCCAACAGCGCGGTGGGCGGACCGTGGCCTATTGGATTACCACCCGCGACGCGCAAGGCGTCGAGCTGCACGTTGATGCCCGGACCGGCCAAATCGCCATCCACGGGCCGGCCGACCAAGTGGCTGCCTGGTCGCGAGTGATCGAAGCACTCGATCGCCCGGCCGCCGCGGGCGACGACCGCACGGAAGTGGTCGCCTTGGATCGTAGCGATCCGCAACAGGTTCGCTTCGCGGTGACCGCGTTTTCCAACGCGAACCGACCGGCCACGCGCCGCGCGGCAAGGGTTCAGTTGAATCGAACGGGAATGCGGCTGATCACCGCGCTTTTGCAAGACGACGCGGCGGCCAAGCAGCCGCAACCAAAAGCCAAGCAGCCCGATCCCAAAGTGCCCGCTGACACCAAAGCCGGGCCGAAGATCGACCCCAAAGCCGACCCGAAGGTTCCGCCGGCCGCCAAGCAGCTCGGCGAAATCACCGGTGGCGGCCTGATCGGCCCGGTGCGGATCGAGTTTCTTGAAGGCACCGACATGCTCATCATCAGCGGCCATCCCAAGGATGTCGAGCGGGTCTTGCAGATCATCAAGGACATCGAGGCCCGCAGCGTCGAAACCAGGCCGCTGGTTCTCGTGAAGCAGTTGCGGTTTGTCGACAGCGAATCGATGGCGGAAATGGTCAATAGCTTGTACACGCAAGCGCTTTCCAGCCGGCTGGGCAGCGTGAGCATCACCGCCCTGATCAAGCCGAACGCGCTGTTGCTGATCGGTCGGGAAGAAAGCGTTAAAGCAGTCGAGGAGTTGATCGACCGGCTCGACACGCCGGTGAAGGCCTCGTCGCAGTTCCGCGTGTTTCGTTTGCGGTATGCCGCGGCGCTGGAGGTCCAGTTGATGATCCGGGAGTTTTACGGCGATCGGGTTACTACTACGCAATATCTGCGTACGGCGCTGGGGACAAAGATATTGGTGACCGTCGATCAGCGGAGCAATTCGCTCATCGTCCGAGGCAGCCCGAGAGATATTGAGGAAGTGGGCGAACTGATCAAACAGATCGACACGCCGTCTAGCGAGGCGGTCAATCAGCTTCGCGTATTTCGCTTGAAAAACTCGCTGGCCGAAGAATTGGCCCCCGTGTTACAAGCGGCCATCGTCGGACAAACCGGACAACAGCAAACCGGCACGGGCGGCGGATTTCAACAACTGCAGCAAGCTCAACAGGGCGGCGCGGGCGGCGCCTCGCGACGGGCCGGCACCAAGTCAAGCATGCTTCAGTTTCTGGCCATCGACCCCTCGGGCCAGCGAGTGGTCAAGTCGGGCATTCTCACCGACGTGCGTATCACGGCCGACACCCGCGGCAACACGTTGTTGGTTTCGGCTCCGGCCGAGAGCATGGATTTGCTGGCCGCGCTGATCGAGCAACTCGATCAGATGCCGGCGGCCGAAGCGCAAGTTAAGGTGTTTACGATCGTCAACAGCGATGCGTCGGCGCTGGCCGAAATGCTCGACGGGCTCTTCGGACAGCAGCAGGGCCAAGGCCAGATCTCGCTGCCCTCGGCCACCGGTTCCGGCGAAAGTACCCTCATCGGGCTGCGGTTTTCGGTCGATCCCCGTACGAACAGTATCATCGCCTCGGGGGCGGCGGCCGATTTGAACGTCGTCGAGGCGATCTTGCTACGATTGGACGAAAGCGACGTGCGGCAGCGCAAGAGCGTCGTCTACCGGCTGCAAAACTCGCCGGCGGTCGACGTCGCCAACGCGATCAACGAATTCCTCCGCAGCGAGCGCGACATCCAGCAGGGGCAGCCCCAAATCCTCAGCCCCTTTGAACAGATCGAACGCGAAGTGGTGATCGTCCCCGAGCCGGTCAGCAACAGTCTGATCGTCAGCGCCACGCCGCGCTATTTCGATGAGGTGACCAAGCTCGTCGAGCAGCTCGACAAGCGTCCGCCGATGGTGATGATCCAGGTATTGATCGCCGAGGTGACGCTCGGCGCCGTCGACGAGTTCGGCTTGGAACTGGGCGTGCAAGACGACGTGCTGTTCGGCCGCAGCAGCCTGGCCGATTTGCTCACGACCACCACCACGACCACGATGTCGACGGCCGCCGGCGTCGTGACGACCACGGAAGATATCATCCAGGCGGCCAGCAACACGCCCGGCTTCGGCTTCAACAATCAACCGCTGGGTAACAGCGGCAGCGCCCAGGCGATTGGGCAGGCCTCGCACATTGCCGCTCAGGCCCTGTCAACTTTTGCCGTGGGACGCATCAACAACGAGTTGGGCTTCGGTGGCCTGGTGCTCTCGGCCAGCAGCGAAGCGGTCAGCGTGTTGTTCCGTGCGCTGCAGCAAAACCGCCGAGTGGAAATACTGTCCCGTCCGCAAATCATGACGCTCGACAATCAGCCCGCCTTCATTCAAGTCGGCCAGCGGGTGCCTCGTATCACCGCCAGCAATATCACTCAGACCGGCACGGTGAATACTACGGTGCTGGAGAACGTCGGTTTGCTGTTGGGTGTCACACCGCGGATCAGTCCCGACGGACTCGTGGTGATGGAGATCGACGTGGAAAAATCAGAGGTTGGCCCGGAGGCCGAGGGCATCCCGATCTCGATCTCCGCCTCGGGCGACGTAATTCGCTCGCCGCGGATCAACACCACCACCGCCCAGACGACGGTCAGCGCCATGAGCGGACAGACGATCGTGCTCAGCGGCCTGATCACCAAATCGTACTCTGAAACAGAGCGTCGCGTGCCGCTGCTCTCCGACATTCCGATCATCGGTAACGCTTTCCGTTTCAGCAACGTTACCGAGTCGCGCACCGAGTTGCTAATCATCATGACGCCCTACGTCGTCCGCGACGAGAAGGACGCCGAGTGGATCAAACAGATCGAGTCGGCCCGCATGAGTTGGGTGATGAGCGACGTGATGGAGATTCACGGCGACGTCGGCCTCCGCGGACGGACCGACGATTGGAGTGACGACGAAACCGACACACGTTATCCCGATCAGGAAAACGGCGCGGTGGTGATGCCGCCGATGCCGAAGAACATGCCGCAGCCAAAGCCAATGCCTCAACCGGAGCCGCCAACGGAAACGACACCGAAGTCGGCCGGCGGTTCCCGTCAAGGCGCCGCCCCGGCCGCGCTGCGGCCGGTCCAGGAGACGCGGATCGACTCGCCAGACGGATTGAGAAGCATCGTCCGCTTCCCCGAGCGACAAAGCGCCGCGCAGGAGCAATACAGCCCGTACCGCCCGGTGCGGACGGCACGCTATGACAGCCTTCGGGGCGGTCGAGATGAGCGTCGGGCCAGGAACCTATCGTACGAGACGAATCGTTTTGAGCCAACACCACGTAGCAATAACCCATACGACCGACTGCCTCCAGTGCGTCGATGATTAAAAGGGGACAGGCGCATATATTGGGGGTTCTGGATGGACGGCGAGATTTGAACTTGGCCGGTGTGACATGTGGTCGAAGAATGAGCTCCCTGGATATATTCCCACAACCACGAGAAAGATCACGCCATCCGAGCCCCTTCCTTTTCTTTGCGACCTCTGTGCCCTTCTGTTCAATCCTTTGTTTTTGATTCGCGCGTCATCTCCTTGAACAAGATATTTTGGAACAGAAGGGCACAGAGGTCGCAAAGGCCGGAGTGGAGGGTTGGGAAGCCTCTTAGGCCGCGCCTACGGTCGAGGGTTTCATGTGAATTAAGATACCCAAACTATTCAATTTACCCAATATATGCGCCTGTCCCCTTTTTTGAGGCCTAACACCATGTACGACTTTGTGAATCATGCACGAGGCACGTTGCTCTCTCTAGGACGTTGCGCTATGTGTGGCCTGCTGCTGGCCGTCATGTGTTTCGCCACCGGCTGCGCGAAGTTCGACCTGCGCCGCAAAATTCCCTGGAGCGACGAGGTGCCCGACGACCCGGCTTCGCCGACCAAGGTTGTGGCGGTATGGAGCGAAGCCGTCCTGCACCAAACCGGTAAGCCGGCGATGCGCGGCTTCGGCGGACGCCTGTTCTTTTATGGCACTGGCGGAGAAAAAGAGTCGATCAAAGTGGACGGCACGCTCGTCGTTTACGCCTTCGATGAGACCGACCCAGAGCAGGCGAAAGTAACGCCCGATCGCAAGTACGTCTTCCCGGCGGAAAACCTCGAACAGCATCGCACCGAGTCATCGCTGGGACATTCGTATCTGTTCTGGGTTCCCTGGGACGAAGCGGGGGGCGAACAGCGACGCATCAGTCTGGTCGTTCGCTTCACGCCCAGGGCCGGTGCGATCGTAATCAGCCGGCAAGACAGCCAGGTTCTGCCCGGCCGGCCGCCCGAGAATCAACCCGAAACTTCGCTGGCCGGGCGGTCGCATAACTTCGGCCGGGGCCGCTCACCGATTCGTCAGGTGAGTTACAGCGCGCCGACTGCCACCGGGAGATCGCTTGCTGCCCAGGGCACACGCCCCTTGGAAGTCTTTCGTCAGCAGCGTGGCATGGTGACGACGACGATTCCCATCGCGGGCAGCCTGGGGCATCGACCGCCAACGTCGATCACACGCCGCAGGCCGTTTCAAGCACCTTTTCAAACACCTTTCCAAACACCGTCTCGGACCTTGATGCGGCGGCCGGTCGATTCCGCGGCAAGTTCGCTGGGCCAGAGCCGGCAGCCGCCTAGGGACGCGACGTGGAGTCGGGCTGCTCGTCAGAACTCGCGACCGTCAACTCGTTTTTCACGCGCGAGATCCCGGGTTCTAGGAGCACCAATCGAACGGCTAGATCGCGGCCGTTCGCGGTGGCAACGACCCCCCGCAACGTCGCCGTACGATTCGAGATCGTCACTTCCACCGGCACGATCGGTTGGATTGAGCGAGACACGTTGATCCGACTGGCGAGCTTCTTGCTGGCCGCCGCCGTGTTGCGCGGCGGATAGCTGAAGGCCACACGCAAGGTGGCGCGGATCAGACGGGCCGGCTGTTGCTGGCCGCCCCGGTTAAAGCCTTGCCTGTTCTGTCCCCCCCGTCCGCCCGCCGCGTTGGGGCCGCGCGCGCCAGCCGCCTGGCTGAGGAAGTTCTGCAAATCGCCGCTGTCACTGCCGACAAACCGTCCCTGCCGGTTGTCGCGCGAGAAGCGCTCGCCGCTGGCCGGCTCGCCGCTGGCACCACCCCCGGTCGTGCGGTTGCTGCCGAAATTGCGCTGCCCAGCGCTAATCGAACCCGCGCCCACGCTACGATTTCCGAACAAACCAGCACTGCCCGTGTTCTGGGCCAGCGAGACGTCGGTCAGCAGGAAGCCAACCAGCAACGTCGCGGCAACGGTCAAGATCGGTCGGGTCATCGTCGTTCTCCTTTGGCAGTGTCGACGCGGCAACTTTTAACTAGCCCAGGCATTTATGCCTGGGACTCGATTCGCCGCGCCCTCTTTTCGCCGCCCCTTTAGGGGCACGACGGCTGGCCGCCGACAAATGATCGGCGCTTTTCCGGATAGCAAACGCCCCTAAAGGGGCTGGGTAAACTACAGATTTCGTTGTGTCTCGAATTCCCAGGCGTAAACGCCTGGGCTAATCAAAAGACCCCAAGACAAAACCAGCTATCGAACAGAATCGACGCTTCGACCCCGTGTGCGTCAACTCATGTCCCCCACGTTCCACTCATACATCTTATCCGATTTACAGCGATTGGCAAGAAAAGGCGAAGTCAGGTCAAAACGTCACTGGCCCCTCCGGTAGCTCGACCGGCTTCACATCGCCGATGCTTCGCTCCCGCTCGATGCCCGGCACTATCTCCGGCACTTCGATCCCGGCGATTCGCAAGAAACCGGCCAGCAGCGCATAACCGTCGTCGGTCAGAATCGACTCCGGATGAAACTGCAGGCCGACCAGCGGAAGCTGCCGATGGCGGACCGCCATGATCGTCTCGCCCGCGGTGTGGGCGGAAACTTCAAGGCAGGCCGGCAAGCCGCGAGGCTCGACAACGAGCGCATGATAGCGGCAGACCGTCAGCGGGCTGCTCAGCCCGGCGAACACACCGCGGCCGTCGTGTGTCACCAGCGAAGTGCGGCCGTGCATCGGCTCGCCGGCCCGCACGATTTGTCCGCCCAGCGCCGCGGCAATCGCCTGATGTCCCAGGCAGACGCCCAGCAGCGGGATTTGCTCGTGCAACTCGCGCACCAACGCCACCGAACAACCCGCATCTTCCGGCCGGCAAGGCCCCGGCGAAAGCACGATCGCCGACGGGTCCATCTTCCGCACCCCCTCCACGTCAATCGCATCGTTGCGCACCACCACCGTCGACTGACCCAGCAGTTCAAAATACCGGGCCAAGTTATGGACGAAGCTATCGTAGTTGTCGATTAGCAGGATCATGGGGGGAGGAGTTAACGGCTGGCCGGACATCGCCACTTTCGGCAGGATCTTGTTAGTAAATGACTAATGACGAATGACGGATTACCAATAATGAATCAAGCCGGTGTCTACGGCGTAGCAGCTCATTGCGATTGAAATTCGGTGTCGAATCTCTCTGTACGCAGCCACCGTCAGCGCTCGGCAATTCATTATTTGTCATTAGTCATTCGTCATTGGTCATCTAACGTCACGATTCAGAGCAGCCTGGCCCAATTAGCATCTGGCCCCTCCCCTACAACGCCCGCAGCATTCCCTCCGCTTTCTGCCACGTCTCTTCGTATTCCCGCTCGGGCACGCTCTGGGCCACGATGCCGCCGCCGACGGGAAGCTGCCACCAGCCCCTCGACGCGGTGACGGTGCGAATCAAGATACTCGTGTCCATCGATCCGTCGAAGCCCAGGTAACCGAGCGAGCCGCAATAGGGTCCGCGGGCGGTCGGCTCCAACTCGGCGATGATCTCCATCGCCCGTACCTTCGGTGCGCCGGTGACCGATCCGCCGGGCAGCGCGACTCGCAGCAAGTCGAGCGGCGTCAGGCCCTCTTTCAGCCGGCCGCGGACCGCCGAGACAAGATGCTGCACGTATTGGTACACTTCCAGGCCGCAAAGCTGCGAGACGTGTACGCTCTCGGGCCGGCAAACCCGCGAGAGGTCGTTGCGCATCAAGTCGACGATCATGATATTCTCGGCCCGATCTTTTTCGCTCTGCCGCAGGTCATCGCCGCCGAACAGATCGGCCTCGGGCCGCGCGATGCGCCCGCGGGTGCCTTTGATCGGCCGAGCTTCGACATGGCCGTCGCGAACCTGCAGGAATCGCTCCGGCGAAGCGCTGATGATCTGGCAATCGCCCGCATCGAAGTAACCGGCAAACGTCGCCGGGTTGCGTTCGCGCAGCCGCAGATAAAGCGAAACGGAGTCGTCGCGCGCTCGGCAGAGCAGCCGCTGCGACAGATTCACTTGGAACACGTCGCCGGCATGAACGTATTCGATCCCGCGAGTGACCGCGTCGAGATATCCCTTGCGCGAAAAGTCGCTCGTCAACCCGTCAACCTTACCGGCCGGAAATTGCGGACTTAGCCGGCTGCTGGAAAGTTCCACTTGCGGATTGACCGCGCAGATCGGTTCCGCGGGATTTGCCCTCTCGATCAGCCGACGAAAATCGCGCAGCCGCTCTTTCGCCCGCCGCTGACGACGCCCCGGATCGGTCTCCGGGAAGCCGTGCGAGATGATCCACGCGCGGCCCGTCTGGTGGTCGAAAGCGACGACAACATCATATAGCCCGACCGCCAGCGCCGGTGCTTGAAACTCGTCGAACCGCGGCTTTGGCAGCCGCTCAAAGCTGCGGCACAGCTCGTATCCGAACAGCCCCGCGGCGCCGCCCTGAAACGGCGGCAGCCCTGGGGCGCTCGCCGCATGAAACGTGGCCCGCCAGCGGTCGAGGCACCGCAGCGGCTCGTCCGTGTCCGCCGCGACCGTCACAAAATCAAACGGATCGGCCGCCACGAACGAATATCGCCCCAGTTCCTCGTGCCGCAGCGCGCTGTCCAAAAACAAACACCCCGGAAGCCCGCAAAGCCGTCGAAACACATCCACCGCCTCCGGCGCGGGTGTGATTTCCTCGACCAGCGGCGAAGGGAAAAAAGGGGATAAGTCCAATTGTTTCGCGGTAGGCCGTTGCGGCAATCTGCCGTCTTCGTGCGAAACAATTGGACTTATCCCCTTTTTTCCTCCCGGCTTTAGGCGATGGGAAACTTCTTGGCGGGTGAGGTGGCCCCAGTCGAGGGCTTCGTCTTGTTGGTAATCTTTGCCGAGGGTCAGCGCGGTGACGGCTTTGCACATCTCGTAGCCCAGGTAAAAGGCATGGGCGGCGTCGAGATTCTTCGGTTGTCGATCGAGCAGTTGCTGCATCAACTCGAACGGGTCGGCGCCGCGAAGATGCATCTTGGCACTCACCAAATGCAGCTCTTCATCCTCGGCGAAGATACGGTAGTTATTGTCCTTAATCTCGCCGGCCAGTTGTTCGATCGCGAGCGTGCCGAATCGCGGCACGTCCGCATCGCGCAGCGTCACCAGCCGCGGCTCCAAGTGTTTGGGCGGTGTCTTATTTTCGGCGGCATGAAACACCAACCGCCGCGCCAAGTCACACTCGCGGACACTGCTCCGCGCCCAATTAATCACCTGCGTCGTCAGCACGCTGCGAATGCCCGACTCCTGACAAAACCCAAGCAGCAGCACGTTGATGCCGGCCGAATCGACGTCGGTCAGCTCCGTCAGATTGCCGATGCCCATCATCATCTCGGCGTCGGGGTAACGGCGACGAACTTCAAGATATCGCCCCAGGCTCGCGGCGAAACCCAGCCCGATCGGCTCCAACACGGGATCGATGCGGACCGGCACACCGGCGCCGGTCAATGGTCCCAGCGTCTCCTCCAATCCGCCGAGCGTATCGATTTCGTCCGGCACCACCACAACCTCGCAGCCCCAATCGACCGCCGCGTCGAGATTCGTGGCGTTTACACTCAGCACAAGCTCCGCGCCGGATCGCACTGCCGGGGCGATTTCCGCCGGGTTGAGGCTGTCGATCGAGACGCGATGGCCGGCGTCCTTGAGCGCCTTGACTGCGTCCGACACCCCGCTCCACGCATCGCCCGGATCGCAGCCGACGTCGATCACGTCGGCGCCGGCGGCCCGCAGGCGATCGGCTTCGGTCAGGATGTCATCCAGGCTCAGCCGCGGGCAATGATTGATCTCGGCGATGATCTCGATATCGTGCCGCCCATAGCCCTCCGGCAATGCAGCCCCACGACCAAACATCTCGGCCATTCGCCGCAAATCGCGCGGGCCGAGCTCAACGCTCACACCCGCGGCGCGCACGACCGGCGCCAAATCGCCGTGGCAATATCCCGGCAGCAAAACTCGTGTCGTGCTCTTCGGCAGGCTAATCCGCGAAGCGATCCACTCCGGCGTCATCAGCGCGGCGACCGTGATCGGCAGCACGTCGATCGTGAACTCAAAACCCACCTCGGCCGCTAACGATTTCAACACCCGGCGCAGCGAAAACTCCGCCAGCCGACCCGTAACAAAATGAATGTGTTCACAGGCCATGATGCTCGCTTCGTTTAACCGGCCAATCCGCCATTAACCACGATCACTTGCCCGTTGACGAAATCCGCCTCCGGCGAAACCAAAAACCGTGCCACGCGGGCGACGTCGCCGGGCGTTCCCCAACGCTGCATGAGGCTCTCGGTGGCGGCCCGCTTCTGCCAGCCGTCGGAGGCCGTCTCTCCCCAGCCGGTCCGAATCCAGCCGGGGGCGATGCAATTGACCCGCACTTGCGGCGCCAACGAGCGGGCAAGGCTCAGCGTGAACGCGGCCACGGCGCCCTTAATCGCCGCAAACATTTCGCCGCTGTCACCGGCCATGCCGCAGGCGGACCGATCCCAACCCATGTTGAGAATCGCGCCGCTGCCGCGAGCCTTCATCTTGGCTCCGACGGCCCTGGACAGCGCGATCGTAGCCGCCACGTCGACCTGCCAGAGCTGCTCCAACTTGTCGGCAAACGACCGGCCGGCCATCTCACCAGTCAGCACGTCGACGCCGGCGTTGTTGATCCAGATATCGACGTCGCCGTTCCAATTCCACGCCCGATCGACCAATTCGCCGTGTCGCGACGGATCTGACAGATCGGCCAGTATTACCTCCGCCTTGCCGCCCAAGCCGCGGATCTCGTCGGCCGTGTCGTTCGCCTCTCGTTCGCGGGCGCGGGCATGAACAATCACGTTGGCACCGGCCGAGGCCAGCGCCAGCGCGATCGCCCGGCCGATTCCGCCCGAGGCGCCGGTCACCACCGCGGTTTTGCCTTTCAGATTGTGCGGTACGAAGTTTGTCATATTCATTCGCAGTAACTGGTTTCGCATCTTGTTTTGTAGCGGTTTGCGGCGGCATCGGCAAGGATCGACAGCGGTCGCGATTCCCGCGCAGCGGAGCATCGGCGTTTTGAGTATCATGGCCGGGCTTTTAACAGCCGCCCCATTCCCCGCGCGACTGCTGGCCGATGTCTGACGAACTGAAACTTGCTCTGCCCACGGCCGCGATGGCGTTTCGTGGTTACAACGTGAAGAATCTCGGCCGCAGCGATGAGATGCTGGCCCACCCCGTCTACGGCCCAACGGTCGAGCAATTCTTGCAAGACGCCGCCGAGGTGCATGAGGAAGTCATCGGGCGAAAAGTCGACTTGGCCGCGCGGGTGCGTCGCGGCGAGGAGACCACGCTCGATACATTCAGCGAATCGATCGCGCTGGTCGTCTCCATGGAGCTGGTTCAGCTACGGCTGCTCGAAGATCATTTCGACACGCCGTATTCGACCGCCCGCGTGGCCTTCGGATACAGCCTGGGCGAAATCACCGCGTTGTGCGCCGGCGGCTGCTTCTCCGTGCGCGACGCGCTGCGGATTCCCCTGGCGCTGTCCGTCGATTCGGCGGAAATCGGCCACGACGTGACCATGGGTATTTTCTTCTCGCGCGGCGACGCGATCGATCTGCCCAGCGTCCATCGCATCTGTAACGAGATCAACGTCGAGGGCCGCGGGATGATCGGCATTTCGGCCTATCTCTCGCCCAACTCACTGCTGCTGCTCGGGCAGGGTGATACGATCGATCGGTTCAAGGCGGCGATGGTCGATGTGTTTCCGGAAAAGGTCTATCTGCGCCGCAACACGGCCCACTGGCCACCGCTGCACACGCCGCTGTTGTGGGAACGAAACATTCCCAACCGCGCGGCGATGATGATGCAGACCGTGCCGGGATCGCTGCGTTCGCCGCAGCCGCCCCTGCTGTCGATGGTCACCGGCGAGATGAGTTACAACGACTATAACTGGCGCGAGATTCTCAACCACTGGACCGATCACCCACAGCGGCTGTGGGACGTCGTGCAGGAAACTTGCTCGATGGATATTCAAACGATGATTCACGTCGGCCCGCAGCCCAATATCTTACCGGCCACCTTCAAGCGGCTGAGCGACAACGTGCTGGCCCAGACCGCCGGCGTGGGCGGCCTCGGCGTGCGAGCGATCTCCCGCATGGTGCGAAGGCCATGGCTGGCGGCGCTGCTGCCGGAGCGCACGGCGCTACTGCGTGCGCCGCACATTCGGCACGTCATTCTGGAAGATTGGTTGTTGGAGCACGCGCCGGGGGAGGAGTAGAAGCTTTTGACAGCCAAGAAAAAGGCGAGCGGCGGCCGTGAGGCCGTCGGTGATTCCTCGTGCGCTTGCATGCCCGTCCGATGGCTTCCTAAATCCCCCGTCTGCCCCGGATTTGGTGGCTGTCACCTTTTTCTTTGTCACCTTTTCTTCCCCTTTCATTTGCCTGACAAGGCGCAATCAGTATAGAATGTAGGCATGTCGCAACAGATCAACATTTCGGACGAAACATACCGCGACGTGCAGGCGATGCTTGCCGGCTCCGACGAGCCCGTAGACGTTGATGCGTTCGTTGATCGAACCTTGCAGAAACGGCTCTTCTTTGAGACCGTTCGAAAAGTTCAAGATCGCAACAAAGACGTCGACCCCGATGTGCTTCAACAGGAAATTGAAGATGCCATCGCAGAAGTGAGAGCAGCACGTCGCAAGGATACGGGAACCTCACCAGGTGCGAATCGTTCTTGACACCAATGTTCTCGTTTCGGCATTCTTGACGAAGCAAGGGGTTCCCAATCTCATCGTTTCCGCCTGGGAAGGCGGCGTCTTTCGATTGGTCACTTCAGAGGAGCAGCTTGCAGAGCTGGATCGGGTATTGCACTACGACAAACTGAGCCAACGCATCTCGCCAGAGGCAGCCTCCCATCTTCTAGCCAGGATGCGCATCTCCGCTCACGTCGCTGAGAACTTGCCGGACGTGGACTATTCACAGGATCCCGATGACAACCTCTTGCTCGCGACGGCAATCGCCGGAAAGGCCGATTTGCTCGTTACCGGCGATCAAAAACACTTGCTTCCTCTGGGCAGCGTGGAAGGAATCCCGATTGTCTCGCCCCGCGATGCGTTGAATAGAATCCTTCCATCCACGGAGACTTGACGCCCACCATCCTCCTGTGCTCCAATGGCCTTCGGCCACGAGGGGCTCTCTGGCTTTTCTGGGAGGAGACGATCCCATGGACCGACGCTCGTTCTTACGTTCTGGGTTGGGCGCGGCGGTATGCGCCGGCGGCGCGATGTCGCCCGAGACGCTCTTTGGCCAACCAACGCTGACTCTGCAAGAAACCTTCGGACCCACCCCGCCGGCCGGTTCGCTGATTCCGGTGGTCGGCGACGGCAAGTGGGTTTGGAACAAGCCGCCTAAGGATCAGACGGGGTATCTCGAGCCGCGCAGTTACGAACTGAAAATAGGCATCAAGCTCGAAGGGGTCGGAAACGCCGGGCGCATCAAGGCCACCACGCCGGTGCCGGTGCAATTGCCGGAGCAAAAGATCGACGACGTGAAGGTCGAGAAGCAAGGCTGCTCGGCCAAGCTGCGGGCCGTCGCGACCGAGGCGGGACAACTTCTGCTCACGGCCCCGTCGATTGTCCGCGGGCAGACGATTGCCGCCGCGGCGACGTTTCAGATGACGCTCTACAAACAGTATCACGGCTTCAAGGCGGAGCAATTCCCGGCCGAGCAAAAAGTCGACAAGAAGATCCGGCGTTATCTCGGGAAAAGCCCCGGCATTCAGACCCGCAACAAAGATGTTCGTGCGATGTCCGAGAAGGTCGCCGGCAAGCTCGAACATCCCTGGGCCAAGGCCGAGGCGTTTTACCGCTGGGTTAGGAAGAACATCGCCGGCCACCAAGGCCCGTACACGAGCGTTGTCGCGGCGATTCGCGACCGCCGCGGCGATTGCGAAGAACGGGCCGCCGTGTTCGTGGCCTTCTGTCGCATCGCCCGCATCCCGGCCCGCCTGGTGTGGGTGCCGAATCACAACTGGGCCGAGTTCTATCTACACGACCACGATGGCCGCGGTCATTGGATTCCCGTACACACCTCCGCCTATCCGTGGTTCGGCTGGACCGGCGCCCATGAGTTGGTGCTGCAAAAAGGCGACCGCATCGAAGTGCCCGAGAAGCACAAACCGTATCGCCTGCTGCCCGACTGGATGCAGTATCAAGGCAAACGACCCAAGGCAACTTTCAAGGCGGAACTGACGCCGGTGGCCAAAGACACGGGCAGCGAAGTCGGCCCGGGGTCTCGCCGCAAAGACGCCAAGGGCGAATGGCTGGTGGTGGTTAAGCATCCGCTCGATCGCAAGCTGCGCGATTCGGACCGGATCGGGCTGGGGAAGAAGAGCGTTGGCGGGTAGCGCGTCTTCAAGGCCTAATCTTGGGATTAGCCGCTGGGCGCTAGCCCACGGTTCCCCCCGCGAGAACCGGACGCTAGCGCGTCGCGGCTGATTTATCCGACTCGCGGGCCAGATCAGTCTCCACCAAGAGCTTGGCGCAGCTCTTCGGCCGTCGGGCCGTCGCCCGGCTTCGTCTGGCGCATCGTGGCTGCCACGCGGTTGTGCAGGGCTTCCAGATCGACGTCACGCAGCCGGTCGCCGAAGAACGTCAGCGTTTCGTGCTGCGCGACCGCCGCGGCCACCGAAGCGTTGATAAAGTTATTCAGCGAGACCCCTTGACTGGCCGCAAGCTCCTGAACTTTCCGCTTCAAGTCATCTCGGATTCGTAATGAAAGCGTCGCCATGACATGGCTCCTCAAGGTTCCAGGGGGTATCGCGTCGTGAATTCAACCGGTGTCATCGCGATCCAGCCGTGGCGAGGCACATCGCCACCGCGGTAATCCGCCACGTTGTAAGTCACGATCATCGCACCAGCATGGATCGCCGCATCCACAAATTTGTTGTCTGTCTCGTCGCGCAGATTCGGTCGCCACTGAAACGCAAGCTGAACTTCGCGCGACAAGTGAATCAGATCATCGACCAGATCCACCGACTGTGCATGCGTCAATCCCGTCAGTGCCAAGACTCTCGGTCGCTGGAGAACATCTTGGTACTCCAGAGCGATACCAAGCGTGAGAATCAACGGGATTTTCCCCTCCAACACGCCCAGCAGAACCTGGTACGCCCGGCTCGCCTCGTGCCGACACGCTCCGGCCACCAGCACATTCGTGTCCATCACGACCGGCGGTGTCAGGTGAGGCTGGACCATGTGGGCTCCGGAAGTATTCCAACTACAACTACAAATATGATACCATATATAATGCAGATGTCAAGTCTTCCCCCGCCGAGATGTCGGGGCAATCGCGGGGCAAAGCGATCGGTGCGGCGGGTTGAGAGCAGGAGACAAAGGGTGGCGCGGATTCACACGGATTCAGGTGGCACGGATTCAGCACGGATTCAGATTCAACGCCAGACTTCAGTCCCTTTCGATCTGGCACTTTGGCAATGCCCGCTGGAGTTTCGTGACGCCTTGGTCCGTGACGCGGGTGCTGCGGAGAAGCAAGAACTCTAGCGTCGTAAGCCTTTTCAGGTTCTCCAGGCTATCGTCGGTGATCAACGGTCCATTGAGCCACATCCATTTGATACTGGCCAGCCGTTTCAAGTGATCGATGGTCGTGCTATCGAGATCGGTGTCAAAGAAGACATCTTCAAGATCATAGGGACGGTCGGGATCGTCAAACTGCCGCTCCAACCAAGTTGGATTCTTCGTGTGATCTGGCCCGAGAGGGTAACCCAATGGATCAAAAAACCCGCCACCCAAATCGTCAATCTTGGTCACCGCCTTCTCAAACGCCGCAACCCTCTCTCGATTCACCCGTGCCCGATACCGCATGTACTGAACCCAGCCGCCAAATGCCACTGTCAGAAACAGCGCGAACAGCAGCAGCGTCTTCAGGCTGGACCGAAGCCACCGCAGCCTGGATGTTGGGGATTCGTCGATGGCGGACATGAAGCCATTGTCCGGTGTAGAGCGGTTTAGGGGAAGAGAAATCGTACGATAGGCTTCCAGCCTGTCGATTGATGAGAGGGGTCGCAAGGCCAGGCCACCATTTGGGCAGGCAGGACGTCCGTCATACTGCCCTTTTCCGCCCCGTTGCTTCTCGCCAGCGGGCCAGCTATAATACCGGAACTTGGGATTTGCGGCCGCTTGCAGCCTGATCTGCTAAAGTGCCATCGCTGGGCTGGGGCTTATGCCAAGAAATTGGCCCGGCGATACAACTTGAACCAGCATCAGCCGCAACTGCCCAAGTGAGTCAGTGTGCGGCTTTTTTTGTGCCACCGTCGATTCAATCGTTTAACGGCAAGGTAATTTCCAAATTTCAGAACGGCCAGTGCCATGTCTGTCGAAACGCGGCCCACCATGAGCGATAAAAAAACAACTCCGAAACGCCAGGGCATCTCGACCCAGGCCGTTCATGCGGGCGAGGCGCGGCAGAAGCCGGGTGACTCGATCACCGATCCGATCTTTTGCGCCTCGACGTTCACCTTTCCCGACTCGCAGTCGGTGATCGACTTCATCGAACAGGGGCAGAACCGCGAGGAATACGGCCGCTACGGCAACCCGAACGAGAAGGTGGTCGAGGCCAAGCTGGCCGTTCTGGAAGGTGCCGAAGCGGCCCTGCTGTTTTCGACCGGCATGGCCGCGCTGGTCGGGCTGTTGATGGCCAAGCTCAACGCCGGTGATGAGATCATCTTCTTCGACGAGTGTTACCATCGCAGCCGGGAGTTCTGCGCGAAGCACCTCTCGCGGTTCGGCATCGTCACGCGGCAAGTGCGGGCTTGCGACTACGAGGCGATGGAGGCCGCGATCAATCCGCTCACGAAGATGCTCATCAGCGAATCGCCGACGAATCCGCACCTGAGCGTCGTCGACCTGGAACGCTTCACGGCAATCGGCCACGAGCACAACGTCGAGACGCTGATCGACGCCACGCTGGCGACGCCGTATAACCTGCGGCCCATCGATGCCGGCGTCGATTACGTGCTGCACTCGGCCACCAAATATCTCGGCGGGCACAACGACCTGCTGGCCGGGTCGATTGCCGGCTCGGCCGAAAAACTGGAGCCAGTCCGCAAGCTGCGCGGCATCATGGGTTCGATCAACTCGCCGCATAACATCTACCTGCTCTCCCGCGGGCTGAAAACCTTTGAACTACGGATGAAACGACACAACGAAAACGGCCAGGCGGTCGCCGAGTTTTTGGCCGCCCACCCGCGGATCGAACGGGTGTTTTATCCGGGCTTGTCGTCTCACCCGCAGCACGAAATCGCGAAAAAAACGATGCGTGGCTTTGGCGGGCTGGTGACGTTCCTGGTCAAAGACGCCGACTGGCGAGCCACGGCCGACGTGGTCGACGCGGTGCAGATTCCCCGCATCGCACCCAGCCTGGGCGGCGTCGAATCGTTGATCGAACAACCGCTGGTGATGAGTTACTACGAATGCACGGCCGAAGAGCGCCAGCAGTTCGGCATCCCCGACAACATGATCCGCATGTCCTGCGGCATCGAAAACGCCGAAGATTTGATTGAGGATTTGCAGCAGGCGCTGGAGGCGTAAGCGGAGAAGAGGGTGGCTGGCGGCTGAGCTTGCGTCGCGGGACATCAGGCCGGCCACGATATCGGAAGGTTAGGTTGTGCCGTAGGGCCTTTTGATTAGCCCAGGCATTTATGCCTGGGAATAGGAGGCGGATCGAGTCCCAGGCATGAATGCCTGGGCTAGTCAAAAGCGAATATGGCTCGCGACCGCAGCAATACCCAAAGTTCCAATTTATCGGCTGACGTTGACGCCCGGCGACAACTGGCGAAGCCCCAGACGCCAACTGCTAACGGCTAAAAGCTAATTGCTGGGGCTTCGCAAGCTCAGCCACCGGCCACCCCATTTGAGATGATCCTACATGAAATTCCGTACCCGTGCCATTCACGTCGGTAACGCGCGCGACCCGCAAACCGGAGCCGTGGTGGCGCCGATTCACGTGGCTTCTACTTTCGTGCAGCCGGCGGCGGGTGAGTGGGGCGAGTTTGATTATTCGCGCAGCGGTAACCCAACTCGCAAGGCCCTGGAGACGACGCTCGCCTCGCTGGAAGGCGGCACGCACGCGCTGGCGTTTTCCACCG
>JADFKK010000413.1 GCA_022564995.1 Planctomycetota bacterium
CTGCCGAGATTGTAAAATACGAGGTATTTGACGTGGGGCAGGTTTCCTAACCTGCCGAGATTCGGCCGGTACTGCTTACTTCTTGTCAGTGGCAGGTTGGGAAACCTGCCCCACGTCACTTCAGCGAAGATAGAAACTCCAATAAATCGACCAACTGCTCGGCCGTCATGTCGCGATGCAATAGCTCGGGCATTAACGATTTCTGCTGCGGCACGAACTGCTCGATGTCTTTTCTCGACAGCCGCAGCAGCTTGGCCTGGGCTGTTTTGATCTCGACGAACTCGCCGGTTTTCTTCACCAGCAATCCCGTCAATACGCGGCCGTCGGTCGTTTCAATCAGATACGTCTGAAATTTTGGATCGATTTTCTGCGACGGGGCGACGATGCTCTCCAGCAGCTTTTCGCGGTCGAGCGTTTTGCCGATCTTCGACAGGTCGGGCCCCACTTGGCCGCCTTGGCCGCCGATCTTGTGACAGGTGCGGCATTGCATCGTAGCCGCTTTGAAAAACAGTTCTCGCCCGCGATCGACGTCGCCACGGGTCGCTAGAATCTTCGTTTGATCGATGTTCGTGCCCAGCCGCTTGATGCGCTGCGCCGCCGGCAAGAACCGCTCGAACAAGTCGCGGATCTGAGCGTCGGCATGCGCGGCCCCTCGATCGACCGCCAGCTTCTTAGCGGCCTTACTCAGTCGATTGCGATCAACCGCATCAAGCAGCCGCAGCGCTCCGCCCGTGCTGGAGAGCAATTCGTCAATCAACGGCGTTGGCTGTCCCAGCGACGATTCGGCCGGTCGCAGCGAGGCCAGCACTTGCTGCTGTCGCTCGCGCAGCTTGCGGGCCGCCGCCGTCTCATCCATGGATTTCATCCGCGCGATCCACTGCCCCAACAACGCCACGCCTCGGCGATCGACTTCGGCGCTTCCGACGTGCGGCATGCGGCCCTTGCCAAGCTTCGAGATGCGATAAAACAACACGCTGCGAAACGGATCGCCGGGGGCGATGATCCGCGCGTCGTGGATGCCGAACGATCCCTGCGTCGGCCGCAGCCCCAGCATCTTCGTATCTTTCAGCTTCGTCTCCCAACGCAGATCGATCGCCGCCGTGCCACCGCCGCCGAAACGATGACAATGGGCGCAGTTGGCGTGCAGATACGATTTAGCCCGCTGGTTCAGATCGGCCGACGGGTCATGCGGATTGATGAGCACTTTGGGCGATGCTTTACCGGCTGTCAGTTGTTGCTCATCGACGCCGCTAAGAACGCCCGCGTGAAGCAGCGCCCGCAGTTGGTCATCTTCGATGTTGTTATTTTCAGCGGGGCCGTAAACGTGCCGCTTGCTGAGCTGCTCAAGCGTAAATCCCAGTCGAAAGCCGGACCACTGATTGTGACACAGCGCACACTCACTGCGGCTGGCGATGCGCCAGCTCTGCTGCCGCTTTCCGCCCGGGGCGTCGCGGTCGGCGACGGTTATTTGCAAGTCGAGGCCCTCGCTGGGTGCCAAGGTCGCGTCGGTCTGCTCCTTATTCCAGACGTAGGTGTAGCCGCGCCACTGGCCGGAGGTGCCCTGCCAAGAGTCGCCATTGAGGTGCAATATCTGCGTTTCGATCCGCCGCCGGCTGTTCGGATTGCCGCGCTCGGTTTCCAGCGAGAGTGTCTTGGTCAGGACCGTGTCTTTCGGAAACTTCGCCCAGGCAAGTGGTGATTTTTCATTGGCACGTTTGAGCGCGATCGAATGTTTGCCCGGCACGGCCACCCATCGCTCGGCCGTCGCGTAGTCGGCCCATTGCTCGGCGTTGATTGAAAACGGTGTGACGCCCGGCGCCGGCCGATGATCCTCGACCGAGGCGAACAGGCCCGTCTCGCTCAGTTTTTTCGGGAAGCTCGCTTTTCCGGCCTGTGCCTTGGTGTTCCGCACCAGCCGGTGAATCGTGCCGGCGCTGTAATCGAGAAACGCCAACTCGCCGTCGGCCGCTTCGTAAAAGGTGACAATCGCGTTGGGCGTGTCGGCCAGTTCTTTGTGCCAGGTGATTTTCGCTCCGTCGTAGCGCAAGCCCCAAATCTTCCCCGTCGCATAATCGCCATAGATATACGCCCCGACCAAGTCCTTGTATCGCTGCCCCCGGTAAACATAACCGCCGGTGATCGAGGCAGCCTCCGCGTGCGAATGCGCCACCACGGGCGGAAGAATCGCGGTCGGGCCGCGTTTGGCATTCGGATGCACAACCTGCGGGCCTTCGGTGATGCTCCAGCCGTAATTGCCGCCCCGTTCGACGCGATAAATCATCTCCCACAGTTCCCAGCCGACGTCGCCGACCCACAGATGACCCGTCTTACGGTCGAAACTCATTCGCCACGGGTTGCGAAATCCGTAAGACCAAACTTCCGCCCGCGCGCCGGGCGTTTTGCGGAACGGGTTGTCATCGGGAATCGCATAAGCGAGCTGGCCTTGCTGGCGATCGACGTCGATGCGCAAAATCGACGACAGCAAATCGCCGATGTCTTGGCCCGTCTTGAGCCCGTCGGGCGGAGAGGGCGCCGTCCCGTCGCCGGTGCAGATGTAAAGAAATCCGTCCGGCCCGAAGCGAATCGAACAGCCGTTATGACCGCCCGACTTCCACTCGATGATAATTTTCTCGCTCTTGGGGTCGATCTTCGGGTCGTCGCCGTCGGTGATTGTGAATCGCGAGATGCACGACCCCTTCGGCAGCTCTCCGCTGCGAATGTAACACACAAAGCAGTAGCGATTTTTGGCGAACTGCGGATGAAAGGCGATCGAGTAACACTGCTTCAGCCCGGCAATTTGCTTGGCCCCGTCCAGCAGCAGGTGTTTCTTCCCGCCGGTCGCATCGCCCGAGACAAGATAGATCTTCCCGCCTTGCTCGATGACGACCGGCCGCCGCAGGTCTTTCGAGTAAACCATTTCGACCGGCTTATCGAACTTCAAACCCGGGTAAATTCGCTCCGCGCGATACAGCGCCGGCGGATCGGGTGATCCGGTGATCCGCGAAGTGGTCCACTCGGCACGCCGGGCGATTCCAGAGGGCTTGCTCTTCGTCTCCGCCGGCGCAGCGACGAGCGATTCCTGGATCAACAGAACAACGAACGAAAACGAAATGCACAGAGCACAGCGACGAAAAGCGGCAATCATGCGACGGGGTTCCTCAACGGACGTGAACTTGATCGTGCCCACAGTATAGCCAATGCGAAACCTCGCTGCGCTGATCGCGCAAGATACGATCGACCGGGAACCGCGCATTATCGGTTACCGCCGGCGACCGACGGTGGCACAGAACTCGGCTTTGTCATGGCCCGAACCGCTTCGAGCGTCTCCTCGACGGTCGGCCGCTTGTAAAGACGGCCCTTGAGAATCGCCCGAATGACGCCAGCGGAATCGATGACGTAGGTTGAGTAGCTTTGTTGGCTATAGGCCCGTGTCTGTTCGCCCTCTGGGTCGTTGAGGATAAGGAACTCGGCCCCTGATTCCTCTTGCGCCCGGCGGATGCCTTCGGCGCCGAGTTGCTCTTCGCGAAGCACCGAGACAATTTCGACATCGAGCCGTTTGAAGTCCTCGTACCTTGCCTGCAAGAATCATAGAACTCTTAGTAATCGCCCAAAAAACAGGGTTTTTCCCGTGTTTTATCGAAGTTTTGGCCAACAGTCAATCTCCGTAAATAGCACCCAGAAATTACCAAAATGATCGACCCTAGGTGTCACTGACACCCGTTTTCGATTACGCGACAGCGCGCGGGTGTCAACGCTCTCAGCGTCCATTTTAACGCACGAAGACTTTCAGTGCGTTTCACCTCGACCTGATTGCCGTTCGTCGATTCTGGCGCCCAGAACCGCGATTCTTTCAGGGAGTTTGACCCAATGCTCGCATCGCCAACATGCGTTTCCGCTGGTCAGCCCGCTGTGTCTCAGATAGCCGCGGGCGACGATGGGGCCGGACGATCTCGGCCACCTGCTGGAAGTCCGCCAAGTCAAAGAGCAACGTCGTGCCGTCGGCGCCGGGTTGATGCACTCGGCAGCGCTTCATTCGGGCAAGTCGCTTGGCGATGACTGGGTGCCCGTCCAGGCTGATTCCCAGTGTTGAGCCGCCGTGCGGAAAGATGTGACCGAGCCTGCACGGCATGATGAGATACCAAGGATCGTGGGTCCAGGCGTTTTTGCCATGTTCGGCCCAATACGATTCATCCTTGGTGATGCGGTAGCGGTCGCCGAATTCTTCCTTCAGGTCGACGCAGGATACCGTGGACGGGGCCTTCGGTTTGTTCGATAAATCTGCCATCCGTGATGCTCCTGGCATGCGTTCCATTCACGCTCAATTCTACGCGATAACACGGCGTCGAGCTACAGGTACAAGATCAGCGATGAGCGGTTGCGAGCCGTCGTCGATCACGTTCACCGATGGCTGTTTGCCGACGCATCGGAGTTGTCGGAGAACCAAATGCCCGAGAGCGATTCTGACGGCCGCTAATTCCCGACGTGTTCTGACTCCCATCGCCTGCCGTTCGTGCAACAGGGGCGAAGCTGGGGCGGTGGTTTTGGGCGTGATGGAAAAAGACCCTTCGACGCTGGCCGTTTCTTGCAATCTGGCTGCGGCACGGCGATAATGGCGGGCGATGCGGCCTAGTTGATTGCGACGTAGCCGGAGGCTTGAACGGTTGCCATCCGTCGACGACAAGGGCTTTACGGCACTAAATCCAAACCGTCAAACGGCTCGCCGCCGACGAAGAAAACTGCTAAGAGGAGGAAGAAATAAATGAGTCGCGCTTTTCTAATCCTTGCGATGGCCCTGCCGATTGCTGCGTGCGACGGAGCGGGAGCCGATCAACTGCCTTCGCTGGACAAGGATCCCCCAGTGCCCGAGGTGGCGCCGGAGCCAAAGAAAAAGCCATCGTGGATTTCGCGGATATTGTCGCCCGGTGACACGGTTAAGGTCAGCAAGACCAATAGAACAAATCCGTGGCGCTACATTGTCCGGCGTTCGGATGTCTACAAGGCAACGATCCTGGCGGTCCATCGCGACACCATCGTCGTTGATTCCGGGAATTACACGACAACCATACCGGTTAGGCTCATTGAAAAAGTAACTGTCCACGACGCCCAGCTTCCTGCGGACTTATCGTGCCGAGTATCTCCACAACATCGGTTCTCCGCGCTGCGCAAGAACACTCGTGTTCATATCGTTGTGATGCTAAATGTTCCCGGGGCACCGACCAATGGAGGCGACGCTCGCGTCTTGTTGGTGCCTCCATACGAACTGCGCACGCATTTTAGCGGCGATCGCCAGGATAGCATCCTGCATATAGACGACGACTTTTTAATCACGAAGAGAAGCGGGACCGTAACCGTGTGGCCAGCCCGCTCGATCGGCGCACTGGTGTTGTCCAAGTAGGAACACGATGCCGTTACCCGCTTCCCGAAAAACCTACTCGGTGCCGGACGTGTTGACTTTCAACACACCTCCACGCGCCGCCGAGTTACCATCCGCCGCCCATACATGACGCCACCTCGCCCCTCGGCTACACTGACCTCTATCACAAAGGCGGGCCGGACGTTGGCCCGCGATGGGGTTCCGGTTGACGTTAATGGCGAGGTGGGTGATGGCAAATCCAGAGCATGTCGAGATTGTTCGGCAAGGCAGGCAGGCGCTTGC
>JADFKK010000107.1 GCA_022564995.1 Planctomycetota bacterium
ATGGCCGATCATTCCAACCAGATCGGTACGGAAAAGGTTTTGCAGATTCTTGGCATTCGCGCTTCGCAGTTGCCACCGCCCGGTCAAACGCTTCGCCTCCAGGATTTGTGTGTGCTGGCGGTTGTTCCCGGGACGAACTGGAAACGCGAAGATGTTCGTCGGGAATATGCCAAGTTGGCGTCAAACTCGCAGTGCGATTCAACAGACCGAATTGGGTCACTTCACTTTGCCGCTGCAAGAACTCTGCCGCCGCAAAAACCCAAAGCGAGATTCATGAATCTCGGCCCAACCTTGCGCTGGGGGCAGATGATCTCACATCACCTGAGCGATAGTCATTCGACGTCGCGCAGCGGCATCACCGCCCAGCGGATGAACGACAAACTTGGTTGGGTGCGAGGCTTTCGTGCGGATCTGGCTTGCTGGAATCGCTGCGACAAAGTGATGCAAGCAAGCTTGAAGTTTATCAATCAGCAGGGTCTGTATCGCGGTGCAGCAGCGACTTTGAAAGAGCTTCTCGATGATCTTGCCAGCGAGCACTCGTCAGCCTGCGAGCTGAGCGCGACGATGGCGTCGAAATTGATTGAGTTCGTAAAAGAGTCCGAAGCGGAACTTGGCGACGGCGAGCGAGCCTGGCTATCGACCGAGAATCTGGAATCGTCGTTTGGCCGATTCAAGCAACTGGAAGGCCAGCACAGCAAAGGCGGCTTCACGAGCCTGGTCGCGGCGATGCCGATGCTGTTGACCGACCGGACGGCCGAACTCGTGCGTAAGAGCTTGCCGTCTGTCTCGGTGGCCCAAATGAAACGCTGGCTGAGTGAAGAGTTAGGTACAACCTTGACTTCCAAGCGAGTCACCGCCTACCAAGAATTCGCCTCCGCCCCACCCGGTTAGCAAGAAAAACACGCCAAAAGCATTTTCGTCAGCCCAGGGCTAGGGGTTGGGGACTGAGGGTTAGGAAAGTGGGAAGCAAGGTTTCCCCAGTCCCCAAACACCTTGCGCGGCATCGAATTTCACGACCTAGCCGCTATAGCACTAAGAATCTCCCGCCGCCGGCTCCTCGGCGGCCTGCCGCAGTTCGTGCCGCTCGTCGTACTCCAGGGAATAGACCGAGGGGCAAACCTCCTCCAGATGGCACTGTGGACAGACAATTCGTACTATATCCGTGCTCGTCAGCTTCAGATGGTGAGTCTCGCACACACTGAACAGCTCTTTGAGATGAATACAGGTCATGGCAACGATCCCCTTGCTTGGTTCGGCTCGGCGGCGGGCGGCCCCTCGCCACACGGGCCATCCTACTGAATTGTCGTCGGTTTTGCTATCTTTTCAAGTGCTTGCCAGCAGCCCAAGGAAAAGGAGCACGACGATGGCTTGGATCCAGCGAGAATTGCAACTTCCGGAAATGACCCGGGGATTCCACCCGATCACCTCCCAAGTGGTCGAGGCACTGCCGGAGTTGGCAGAAATGCAAATCGGTCTGCTACATGTCTTCATCCGCCACACGTCGGCCTCGCTCACGATTAACGAAAACGCCGACCCCGACGTGCCGATCGATCTGGAATCGGCCTTCTCGGCCATCGCTCCCGAGGATTTTCCCTACCGACACACCTGCGAAGGCCCCGACGACATGCCGGCCCACGTCAAGGCGTCGCTGCTGGGTAGCTCGGTGAGTGTGCCGGTCGAGCAAGGCCGACTGGCCCTGGGCACCTGGCAAGGCATCTTTCTCTGCGAGCATCGCAATCGCGGTGGAAGAAGGCAGCTGGTGCTAACGCTCCAGGGCGACAGGCAATAGCCGGGATTATTTTCATCAGTTGCGGGAAGGGGGTGCCATGGGCGGCTTGCCCTCCCTTGCGCAATAGGACACGTAGTCCAGCAAGGGCAGGCAAGCTGCCCATGGCACCCCTGAATAATCCGGGCTAGCGAGGCATCGCCGAGGTCGTAAAACGCAAAACCGCGTCACGGGCAAACTGTTTGCCCGTGACGCGGTGTTAAAGCGTTGATTGATAGCGAAACCTGAATGTTATGCCGAGCGGCGGCGACGACGCAGCAGCGGCAGCGCGGCCAAACTGCCGACGATCAGCAACAACACCGAGGTCGGCTCGGGAATGGTCAAATCCGTGGCGGAGGCTCCGCCGGCCAACTGGGCGACTTGATCGGCATCCAAAGCCACGCTCCAGAACGCGAATTCGTCGATCTGACCGGGGAAGGGGTTACTCGGGCTATCGGCGGTCGACAAAAACCCGCCGATTGCGGCAGTCCCATCAAAGGCCTCGAATGGATCTGCCCCACCGACTTGGTCGATTATCAAAACGCCGTCCTCCCAGACCTGCTTGTTTCCGGCAGCGTCCTTCTGGAATACGTAATGAGCCCATTCATTCATCGGAGAGCCGACGGCAGTCGTTACCCTCTGCGTAGTCGCAACACAACAGCCCGAGGAATCAAAGAAAATCGTCCCGTTGCCCCAGGGAGTATGTGCCTGCATCCCTCGGCGGAGGCCGTCCGAGTCAGGCGAGACAACCCAGAACGCACTGGAGTTGGCATTGGCGGAACGCTTCTGCCAAAAAGATACCGCCAGTGTATCGTTTGTGAAAGCGGAATCGAAATGCGTTCCCAGAGGCAACAGGGCAGCGCCACCGCTAACATCCAGGGCCTGATCGGCTCCCCCGCCAAAAACTCCGGTACCAGCCGCACTCAATATGGCGCCGTTCACCAACGTGGCCTCCGGACCGTTACCGCTGGAGTCGGCAGTGCCGCCGTTGAAGTTGTAATACGCGAGCAAATCCGCCGGATCAATCGCAGCGGCGCCGGCAACGGCCGTCAGAGAAAAGACAACACTTGCTGCACAGAATACGACAATAAGACGTGACATCATGAGAACTCCTCAGCTTTCTAACTCTACGGTTGACTGCCACTGGCGAATCAAAACATCGGTCGGCAAGTATGACGTGCAAAACCATCGGTCTATCAGGATAAACTGCCGCGAAAGCAATTGCAACCAAAAAATTGGAAAACAAACCCAAATAAATAAAACCGTGGCTGATTGATGGCAATACGGCAAGCTTAATTCACGACAACAGGCTCAATAACAGGCTCAATTCACGCCATTCCCCTTCTTTTTGGTGGTAGGCACCGGCGAAAGAACCCGGTGATAGGTGCCAATGGCCGGACGTTCCAGCCGAGATACTCGCCCCCCAGGCCAGTGGATTTCGATGAAATCGAGCTGTTTTATGCTGCCCAGCCCAAAATGTGCCACGAAGGCGTGTTGCGTCGAGAAGGAATCTCCGCTCACCACGTGATGAATCCAACGCCGCGACTCGGACCTCGCGATGACCTTCGCCCCGATAGGCGACGGGCCGCCGCGTCGGGGCGTGAGCCGCACGCCGACCCAATTCCCGGCGCTACCGCAGCGATTGGCCAGCACGTGCAGTTTCTGTCGGAAGGCCGAGGCATTGTACTCGACGACCAATAAGTCGCGCCGTCCGTCGCCGTCTAAATCGTCGCTGGCGACCGATCGCGAATCGAACTCGAACGCCGCACCGAGCAAAAAAGCCGCGTTCAGAAATTCGCCTCCGTTGCGATTCAAGAACAACACGTTGTGCTCGTAACCGTTCCAAGAAACCTCGTGCCCCAGCGCGGGATACAGCTTCGTCGAGAAGAATTCGCTGAGCGTTTTATCGGGCTGCGAGCCGCCGGCGTAGATGTCGTGACACCAATAACGCGTGCAATAGTCCTTCGTGCTCTTGCCCGAGATGTGTCCGTTGGCGACGTACAGGTCGACGTCGCCGTCGTTGTCGAAGTCGGTGGCCGTGCAGCCCCATGACCAGCCGGTCCGCGCTACCTGATCTTGGCGGTCGGCTGCCACAAAGCGTCCGTCGCGCCGCAGAAGCATGCGGTTTCCGTAGGCCATCGGCATGCGATATTTTGCGTGTTGCTCAAAACCGGGCCGATTCAGCCCAAGCTGATCGAGCCGTCGGGCGGTCGTCGAACTCATGCCGACCATATATAAATCGAGCCGTCCGTCGCCGTCGAAATCGCCGGTTGCGTGCGACATGCCGAAGGCGTGGCGCTCCCCGACCCAGTCGCCGGTCACGTCGGTAAAACGTCCGCTCCCATCGTTACGATACAA
This sequence comes from Planctomycetota bacterium, assembly GCA_022564995.1. GTDB lineage: Bacteria > Planctomycetota > Planctomycetia > Pirellulales > JADFKK01 > JADFKK01. The sequence continues at coordinate 4,124 of JADFKK010000107.1, forward strand.
GTCCAATCCGGAAAAATCGCAGACCGCCATCAGATCCAAGTCGCCGTCGTCGTCCAAGTCGATCAGCGAGGCGCTGTAAGTGCGCCGGCTCCGCTTGGCCGCCAGATTGGCCCGCTGCGTTACGTCGGTGAAATTGCCGTGTCCATCGTTTTCCAACAAATAGTCGGGGTGTCCGTCGAGCGCGTCGTAAAACGGGGTCGGCATCGTCCCTTTCACATACGGCGGCTTCCATTGCCCGACGTACAGATCTAAATCACCGTCCCCGTCGACGTCTCCGGCGGTCATCGTTTGTGGTTCGATGAGTTTCTCGGCGAAGCAAACTCGCGATGGCGTCGTAAAGCGGCCTTCTGCATCGCCGGAGAAGAATCGCAGGCGATCGTCGGTTTTGGCAACACATACAAAATCAACCAGCCCGTCTCCGTCGAAATCGGCCAGAATCCCCGCGTTGGCCAATTCGGGGAAGCCGTGCGACAGAAACTCGCCGTGCTCGAACCGGCCGTCACCGCGATTCCAATAGACCAAATTGCAGCCCGCCAGCACGATCTCCGAGAGCCCGTCGCCGTTGAGGTCGTGAAGCAGCAGCGGGCTGATACGAGGAATCCTCACGGGCGGCACGCGCGTCGGATCGACGGTGAGGATTTCCTCAAACATGGGGCGTCCCTTCCGCTCGATTAGCTCAACGTCCGTCGCGTCGATCAGCGCCGCAATAGGTGTCCCGTCGCGGTCTCGTCGGTCGCTCCACTGAACCTTCAACTTCGCGCGGATAATGAAGCGGTGGTCCCGGCGGTCATGGGCGACATGCAGTTCGGCCGACACGACGGATTGCGCTGGCTGGCCGTCGCTGGCCGGTTCAAATCGCGAGTGATGCCACTCGGTCTGCACGATGTTCCAGTCGTCGAATTCCAGCGCGTCGAGCCGCCGCTCGAACTGATCGTGACTGAGCGACTCTGAGGGCTCCTTCGACCGGCGGATTATGAACTCGCCGGCGCCCCAATCCTGTCGCTCGGGCGGATCGAATTTGCCCAGCAGCAGCGTCTCGAACGGGAACGCCTTGAGCGCCGCGAAGGCGTTACCCAAAAGAATTCGATCCCAGAGACGCACGAACGCCTGCTCGTAAGTTTGGGCCTGAACTTCATCCGAGAAAACCGTCGTGTCGAAATGTTCGCGCTGCGCCACAATACCCTCGACCGTCGTCGGCGGGCGTGTGACGTTGGCCGGCGCGTTGGTCACAGGAGCGGGATCGTCACCACAGCCGGAGAAGATCGCCAGCATCGCTACGCTGGAGGCCGCGATGTTGGAGACGTGCAGCAGGAGGTGTCTTCGGCGGTTTCTCATCAGCGGGCAGTATAACACGGATCATCCAGCGGCGGCACGCCCAGGCAGCAGAAAGTTGCCGGAGAGCAGGCGTTTGTGCTACCATTTTTGGATTGGCTGATCGACACGCGCTCCATGAATCCGGAAGCGGAGTTTCACAACATGGCCCCCATGAAACGACAGGCCAGCGCCCTGGACAGCGCGACGTCCGGGACATTGTCTTTGGCCCAAGTCGCGCGGCGGTGGCAGATCAGCCAGCGCGAGCTGCGGCGGATGTTGGGCGATCAACAGCTCAGCTTCGTGCAAATCCGCGGCAAGTTTCGCGTGCCGGTGAGGGAGGTGAAGCGAATCGAGCGGGCGCGCTCTACGCGCTCTGGTCCGGGGCGGCCCAGTCGAGGCCGGTGATTTCTTTGACGTGCTGCTCGAAGTCGGTGATCAGTCCGCCGATCACGTCCCAGCCGGCCGGGCGCCGCACTTCGATGTCGCCCTGCAGATTGATGCGCAGGATGCTGTGCGACCCGACGCCGGCCGCTTCAAGCGCCTCCGCGTCGATCTCGTGAACGTCGACCATCTTAAGCAGTGTGTCGCTGGTCATTTCGATAAATTTCATGGCGGTAACACCGAAGGTGGTTCTGGGAGATAAGGCCCGCTGCCTGGATGATACCCGAAACCACGCCGCGGCGGCTAGACCGTCGTCAAGACTTAGATTTTGGGTTGAGCGAATAGACGCTGGCCCTCGGGTAACCGCTCACGGAATGAAGACCGACACCGTCTCGAAAGAGAGAGCCGGTTAGAAAGTCCGCGATGGGAACCGCTGATAAACGCTAATCAACGCTAATCAGTTGAACGGCGTCACCTTGACTCCAGCAAGAATTGATGGAGTGGTGAAGAGAAGTACATTCCCTCTGGCTTCTTTGCCACGTAAGCACGGGCGTCCACACGAGCCGAGTTGCTTCTTTCCTTTGCGACCTCCGCGACCTTCTGTTCCAAAACTTCTGTTCGAGAGATAAACCTTCTACCGAGGATGAAGTGGGCCTTGATGTCTTAACAGAAGGTCGCGGAGGCCGCAAAGGACAGAAGAAAGTTGAGAAGTTGTCCCTTTCGATCAATGGTCCGATTTGGAACCAACTCGATGACAGCGGCAGCCCATTTTTACCAACATTGCCGCTGTCTGATTAGCGTTAATCAGCGTCGATCAGCGGTTCTCTGTTTTTCATGAACGGCTACGCCTCGGTAAACCGCCAATACCGGCGGCTAGCGCCGTGCCGCTCACGTTGTGAACCCTGTTTCTTAGGTTTGACGAAGCGCTAGAGAATCAACTCATCTCCCACCACAGCTCGAATGGCTTCGCAAAAGGCGAGAATGGTCTCGACGTCGAGTTGCTCGGCCCGGCAGTCGGGTCTCATGCCGAAATCGGCCATGATGGCGTCTAGCTGGGGCTTGGTGAGCCGCTTTTTGAAGGCGCTAAGCACCACGCTGCGCATGAACTTTCGCCGGTGCAGGAAGATCGCCCGCACGAACTGGTGAAAAAACCGCAGATGGGGAATCTTCGCTCGTAGCGACTCATCGACGTCGATGCGCACAATCGCCGACATCACGTTCGGCTCGGGCCAAAACACGCTGGGCGGCATGATCCGCACGATTTGCGTCTGGCACTGCGATTGCATCCAGATACTTAGCGCGTTGTAGTCCTTGGTGTTTGGCACGGCCACGATGCGGTCGGCCAGCTCTTTCTGAATGGTGCCGACCATCCGCGTCGGTACAATTTCGGTCAGCAGCAGGTTCGACAACACGGGCGTGGCGATGCTGAAGGGCAGGTTCGACAGCAGCTTGAAGCGGCCATTCGGCAGCTTTTCGAGCTGTTCCTTGATCGCGTCGATCACCTCCGGGGCGAACTTATTCTTATTCTTCAGCGCGTCCTGGCAGAGCATCGTCACGTTTTCCAATTCGTACAGCTCTTCGCTGGCCAACTGGTGCATGGTGTGATCGACCTCGACTGTTACGACGGCACCCGCCCGCTCGGCCATCAAGGCGGTCAGCGCGCCGGTTCCCGTGCCGACTTCCAGCACGACGTCGCGGCGATCGAGTTGGGCGGAGTCGACGAGCAGCCGCTGCAGATTCATGTCGATCAGAAAATTCTGCCCGCGATGTGTCACCGGGCGAATGCCCGCCTCAGCGAAGCGGCGGCGCAGAAACGACTTGGTTTGGTTTTTTGATCGAGCGTTTGACATCGGTGGAAACTCCGAAACTCGAAATCCGAAATCCGAAACAAATTCAAAATCAGAATGACAAAAGAAATACTCCGTCCAACGGCCAGAACGGCTGCGAAGAACATTTTGAATTTCGGTCCTTCAAATTTGTTTAGGATTTCGGACTTACGATTTCGTGTTTTCTCCCCTCATGGCGGTTATTTGTTTCTGAACGTACTTGGCCAGCAGATCGGTTTCCAGGTTGACTCTTCCGCCGACGGCCAAACGGCCGAGGGTGGTGAGATTTAAGGTATGCGGGATCAACGCTACGCTGAACCGCTCTGGCTCGACGTCGACCACGGTCAGGCTCACGCCGTCAACCGCGATCGATCCCTTGCTGACGATTTGTGTCGCCAGCGCGGCCGGCATACGAAACCAGCACGTCGACCAGTCGCCGTCGTCGATCCGCTCGTCGAGTGTGCCGACCGCGTCGATGTGGCCGGTGACGAAATGACCGCCCAACTCGGCGTTTAGCTTAAGCGATCGCTCCAAGTTCACCGCGTCGCCGGCCGATAGCTCGCCCAGATTGGTGCGGCTGAGCGTTTCTTCGCCGGCCTGAAACGCCAGCGTATCATCGTCGTCGTCGACGGCGACGGCGATCACCGTTAGGCAGCAGCCGTTGATCGCGATGCTCTCGCCAATCGAGGCCCCGGCCGCGATTTCGCCGTGGCGCAGCACCAACCGCTTGCCCGGCCCCTCGGGCACAACGTCGGCCACAGGGGCCAAAGCTTCGACAAGTCCGGTGAACATGATGAGTGAGCTAAAAGATTCTAGAGGTTATAGACGCCGGCGATTTGTTCGGGGACTGGGGACTGGGGACTGGAGACTGGGGGCTGGAGAAAACGTGCCTTCGACCTCTTCCCCAGCCCCCAGTCTCCAGCCCCCCGCGACCCGGTGGACAGGCAAATCGAACACGCTCGGTGTCCACGCAAAAATTCGGTCATCCAGCCATGGTCGCGTCAAAACAACGGCTCCTCTTGCTGCGTGCGGCGTTGGACCAGCCGTCGCCAGGCGAACATGATAGGCGGACCGAGAACGAACGACGTCCAGACGATCAGGATCGAATAGCGGCCGATCAGCATCAGTGCCGCCAACGCGAACACCAAGCCCACGACGTGTCCGAAGCTGCGGTCGCCGCGAAGCAATAGGTTTAGGACGTGCGGATACGGAACGCGGGAGACCATCAACAGACCAAGCATCACGGCGAAGACCGGCAGGATGGTTTGCAGCGCGCGATCGACGTCGACGGCGTATAATTCCCAGCCGAACAGCCGGTCGGGAATCAGCAGCGGATCGCCGCTCGTATCGACCCGTAGCGTGTAAAACAAGATGGCAAACGCCGCAACGGTTCCCGCAGCGGCCGGCGAGGGCAGGCCGCTAAAGTGCATGTGGTCGTCGTCGTCTTCGGTTTCGACGTTAAACCGCGCCAGGCGCAGCGCAGCGCAAACCGCGAACGAAGCGGCGATGATCCACACCGCTTCGCTGTGCAAAAACTCAAACCGCGGACACATTTTCACTAACAAAAACCCCGGTGCCACGCCAAAGGTCACCAGATCGCACAAACTGTCCAACTCCGCGCCGAATTGACTGCTGACGCTGGCCAGCCGGGCGATGTAACCGTCTAGGGCGTCGAACACCATCGCGGCGAAGATCAGCAGGCCGGCGAGCATGATGTTATGCACGTCGTCGGTCTTGTCCAAAAACTCGGCCTTGCGGTCGGCGGCGCGGAACGAGATTTTCTCGCCGTGCGGAACGTCCACCGAGATCGGCACATCGACCCGCGCGGCCACCACGATGGCGAAGAACCCGCAGACGAGGTTTCCGAGCGTGAACATCGTCGGAAAGACGGCGACGGTGCGAATTTTTTTCATGTGGTTGCTCCCTCCAGACGTGACTCGTCGTCCGACTCACAACGGGCGCGGTCCGCGTCGCCGTGGGGACACGGCGGCTCCGTTGCCGATTCGTAATGAGCGAAGACCGTGCTGCCGGCCTGAACTCGTTGGCCAAGCTTCACGTCGATCCGCAGGTCATCAGCCGCCGGCACAATCAGTTCAGTCCGCGAGCCGAGTTTGATCATGCCGAGTTGATGGCCCCGCTCGACGACTTCGCCAATCCGCAGGGCGCAGACGATTCGCCTGGCGTACAACCCGGCGATCTGCCGGACGATGATCTTGCGATGCGGCGGGGCTTCTTCCTCCAGGCCGATCCACAGAGCCTCGTTCTTGATCGCGCTTTCGGGATTCAGGGCGTTGATAAACAGCCCCGGTTTGTAACGCAGTTCGATCACCCGCGAGCGGCTGGGAATGCGGTTAATGTGGACGTTGAAGATCGACAGAAAGACGCCGATCCGCACGGCCGGCCCGCCGATGAATTCGTCGTGTTCCAACTCCGTGATCTCAGAGATTTTCCCGTCGGCCGGCGAGACAAGCTGCCCGGGCTGTTGTGGAATTAGTCGCGACGGGTCGCGAAAGAAGGACACCACAAAGAGAAACAACACGCCCGGCAGCAGCGCGATCGGCCAATATGGCCACGGCAACAATCCCGCCGCCACGGTCGCCGCCAGCAGCGGCCAGCCCATGATTTGCAACTCGGCCAGTCCCCAGCGGGCAAAGGGAATTTTCTCTCGCCAGCGGAACGGATCGTCCGCCGCGTCCCAATCGGCCTCGACCCGATTGCGGCAAAACTTCAAATCGCGCGGGTCGAGAATCTCGTGGGGCGCCCCGTCGGTCGACCCTCGCCGGCTTTCGGCCATCCGCCGCACGTAACCCTTGCGAAAGTTGCGCAGCCAGCAGCGTCGCCAGCGACCCCAGGCCAGCTCCAACGAGTAACAAACCCCCCCGCCCGGCTGTACGCTGGTCAGGTTCTCCGGCAGCGAAACCGGCTCAGCACGGGGCGCAGAAAGTTCCAGGTCACTCATTGATGGGCAAGTCAGGTGGGGAAAAATGGGCGCCGAGAGACGGTGGCACGATACGTCTATCGTATCCGGTTGTCATCCTAAAGAGAAGGATGGCAGCGTAGATTGCGACGAGCCGCGTTGCCGTCTTAATCACCCCACGGCCCGGCCAGCAGCCGGCGAATCAGCTTGAGTGTGCGGAGCGTGACGGCAAGTTCACAAATCTCATGCACCGGCTCGGCGTTGAATCCCGTGAAGCCGCCTGAAAGCGGGTCGCACAAAGCTCGCTTGACCTAACCGGCCACATAGGGCAAACTCAGCGGCGTAATGACTTGCTCCGCCGAAGGGGGTTTTGCACCGATGTCGCGACTGTCGATCAACGAATTGACGACCTACCGCTGGTCGTTCGAGGAAGACGTGACCCGTTACAAGGCGGCGGGGATCGACGGGATCGGCGTCTGGCGGCAAAAACTGGCCGATTTCGGCGAAGAAAAGGGGGTTGAATTGTTGGCCGACAGCGAGCTGGCCGTCTCGAACCTGCTCTGGGCCGGCGGTTTTACCGGCAGCGACGGCCGCAGCTATCGCGACAGCGTGGAAGACGCGCTCGAGGCGATCCGCCTGGCCGCGGCGCTTTCGGCCGACGCCCTGATCGTCTACAGCGGCGCCCGCAGCGGTCACACGCACAATCACGCCCGCCGGCTGCTCGTCGGGGCGATTAAGGAAATGCAGCCACTGGCCGATGAACTGAACGTCACCCTGGCCATCGAACCGATGCACCCCGGCTGCGCCACCGACTGGACGTTCATCACCGATCTGGACGACGCCGTCGCGCTGCTAGACGAATTGGAAAATCCGCGCGTGAAAATGGCGCTCGACACATACCACTTGGGTCGTCAGGCCGATTTGCCCGAGCGGATCGGCCCGCTGGTCGATCGCATCGCCGTGGTGCATCTCGGCGACAGCCGCGAGCCGCCCCAGAAGGAACAGAATCGTTGCCGGTTGGGCGAGGGCACGATACCGCTCAAAGAAATCGTCGCCGCTCTGATGGCCGCCGGTTACACCGGCTTCTACGACGTCGAACTGATCGGCGAAGACATCGAGCAGTGTGACTACGCCGAGTTGATCGAGCACTCGAAAGGGATGTTCGAGCAATGGACGGATATCGTTTGAGGGCGCGCTAAGATTGCGAAAAAGTAGCCGAAGAACGGCCACACTGTGAATAGCTCTGCCATGAGTTTACTGAACGAAATATAGATTTAGCTACTGCTTCCTTTTCTGCTTTCTTAACAAACTCTTGCGTTCGGCGACGGCCGTCCGTACGCTCGAAGCCTCATCCTCAGCCGCCATCTTGGCCAACACGGCCCAATCGGTGAGCCTTTTCACGGCCGCGATACGAACGCGAGGATCCTCGTCTTCCAGCGCCGCTTTGGCCAACACGGTTTGATCCGTGGTCGCCCTTATGCTCGCCATGCGAACACGAACATTCTCTTTATGTAAGAAATCAAGGCGCTTCGTGGCCGCTTCGCGTACGCCCCAATATTCATCTTCACGCGCCAGCTTGACTAACATCGCTTGATTCGTGATCTTGCCTACGGCCGCCGAGCGTACGGCCGTCTCCTCGTCTTCTACTGCCGCTTTGGCCAATACGGCTTGATCGGTGATACTTTCAATGGTCTCGTGGCGGACCATCCAATCTTTGTCCTTCATCATTACTTTCGCCAACACAGCTTGATCGGTGATCCGTTTCACGGCCGCCGAGCGTACGGATTCCGACTCATCTACCAGTGCCGCCTTGGCCAATGCCGCTTGATCGGTGATACATTCAACGGCGTCCCTGCGGACGGTCCAATCTTTGTCCTTCAGCATCACCTTGGCCAACACGGCTTGATCTGTGACCCGTTTCACGGCCGCCGAGCGTACGGATGAACTCTCATTTTCCAGCGCCAACTCTACCAACACGGCTTGGTCAGTGATATTCGCTACTGCGGCAACGCGTATTCTCGACTCCTCGTCCTCCAGTATTACTTTGGCCAACACGGCTTGATCTGTGATGTTCGCTACGGCGGCCCGACGTACGACCCAATCCTCATCTTCCACTGCGAGCTTGGCCAACATCGCCGGATCGCTAAATTCCGGTTCCGCTAGGAGTAGCCTAAGGATGCTTTCCAGATCGATACGAGCCGGAACCTTGCCCCTAATGCTTGCACTCGGGAATGCATCAACGAATGATCTCGCAAATCGTTCGCGATTATCAATTAAACACTTGACCTCGCACGAAATTCTTTCCATGGAAAAACCCCCGCCAGCCGGGATTTCATATTGCGCATAATCACTCTTGAGGACAATCTGAAATTCGACTCCCTTTGCACACCTACTCAACTCAGGTCTCATCAGAATGAGCTTCACCGACGCCAGAAAACCAACGGGCGAACGAACATCGCCGGGATTTTTTTCAACAACATTGTAGGGCGGAGGACGGCCTTGCCCATCACGAGCGAGGATCGAAAGCGACTCAACGTCCAATGACAGCTTCTGTACGGCGGCCAAGCCTTCTTTTGAATTTGATCCGTCAAGCGCTACTTTCACTCGTTCCGCCCTCGGTGTCGCCGCTCCATCCAACCATTTATGCACGACCGTACGACGCACGCTATACTTCTCCGCCTTCAGCGCCAATTGCGCCAACACGGCTTGATCGGTCACTCTTGCTAAAGCCGCCGAGCGTACATCTGATTCCTTATCTTCCAGCGCTACTTTGGCCAACACCGCTTGATCGGTGATTCGCTCCACGGCCGCTTGGCGAGCATTCTGAGCCGCGCCTTCCATTGCAACTTTGGCCAACGCCGTTTGATCCGTGATTCTCCCAACGGCTGCCCATCGCATGCCAGAATCCTTATCTCCCATCGCCACTTTAGCCAACACCGATTGATCAGTGACCCTCTCAACGGCTTCGCGACGCACGTCCAAGAGTTCACATTCGACCGCCACTTTGGCCAACTCCGTTTGATCGGTGATCCTACCAACAGCCGCGTGACGTACGTCCAGAAAGTTACATTCCAACGCGACTTTGGCCAACATCGCTTGATCCCTAATTTGGTTTAGGGCAGCATAGCATCCGTTCCGATGCTCGCTTTCTACCGCCACTTTGGCCAGCACGGCTTGGTCCGTGATCTTCTTTAAGGCCCTTGCGCGAATGGTAGAGTCTTCAGATTCTAACGCGAGGGTAGCCAACAGCTCTTGATCGTCAATCTTTTCTACGGCTGCTTGACATACTTCACGATTCTCATCTTCGATCGCTACCTTCGCCAAGACGGTTTGATCGGTGGTCCTTTCAACGGCCGCCAAGCGTACGGCGGCTGATTCGGAATCCAGACCGTCGTCGTCGCAGCCTGTTAGAGTTGTGAGCAAAGCCGTCGCGACGAAAACGGCGCACGTCGCGTCAAAGGTCAGGATTTTCATTCGGGGGCTCCCAATCGAGGTGAACTTTCCAGCTGATCCAGGCTCGAATACATTGCGATTGTAACACGCGACGCGCCTCACTGGCAACCTAGTTCGGGGGTAATACGTCCGCACACGGAGAACTCAACACATCAGGACAAATTGCCAGCCGTCTTGCAGCCTTCGCTCGCCCGACGTCAGCGAAACCGGGCTTCTCTTTTCCACCTGTCCCATACGGTCACTTCTTCGCCGGTATCAACTCCAAGCAGACCAGCCGATCGTCGCCGCGCACGTACAGCAAGCCGTGCGAGAGAATCGTTGCGGCCCAGGCCGGCGGGCGGATCAATCCCAACGGCGGAAGACCGAATTCCGCCCGGCGTTGGGCCAGAGGATCGTCGGCATCGCCGGGCAAAACCAACTCAGAAACCAGGTCGTACTTTTTCGGATTGACCCGCAGCAGACGCAGCGTGCCCTCTTCGCTCAGACAAACGAAATGCCCGTCGACCATCATCAGCGACGAACGGGTTAGCCCCGGCTTGCTCCACATCACCTTGCCGGTGGCCCACTCGATGCACCGCAACTCGGCCTCGTTGGAGTGCCGGCCGCTCGAGCCGTACAAATAACCGTCGTGGTGTATCGGCGTATTCCAGTGCGTCTGCATCGCCCGCTCGCGAACGTCCGCCTTGTCCTTCCAGACGACGTTGAATCCGCGAGGATGCACCTTCAACAGCGAACTGCCCGGACCGTAAGTCTCAGAGATAAACACCCGATCGTCGACGACCACCGGGCGGCTGACGTTGACGCTTTCCCGCTTCGGAGACCGCCACGCATATTGGAAATCGACCTTGCCGGTGGTGGGCTCGAAACCGACCAATCCGCCCCGCATGAAAATGAAACACCAGCGACGTTTTCGAATCGTCGCCAACACGGGGCTGGAATAGCTGGCCAGTTCGTCCGTGATTTTGTACTTCTCCTTGCCCGTATATTTATTGAACGCCACGATGCCCGCGCCGTTACCTTTGACCCGGCCGCTGTAAGTCGAGGGGCTGTTGGGTGGGCTACCGCCGACCATGGCAATCAGCAAATCGCCTTCGATCACCGGCGTGCTTCCGATGCCGAAGAAGTTCTGCACGACACCATAATCGGCCACTGTATCGACGCGCCACAACTCTTTTCCGTCGGTGACGCGCAGGCAATAGATCATGCCCTCGACGCCGTAAAGATAGACGCGATCGCCATCGACCACGGGGCTGCATCGCGGGCCGTTTTCGTAGCCGAGCGTGTCGACATACCGGTTCTTATACGTGAACTTCCAGAGCGGCTTGCCGGTCTCGCTGTTGACGCAGGTGAGTGTCGGCGTGTCGCGGTCGCGCTGGTCGAATTGAAACAGCCGCCCGCGGCTGATCGAGGGCATGCCATATCCGTCGCCCACCTTCATCTGCCAAACGATCCGCGGCGAACCGACGCGCCAGTCTTTGAGAATGCCCTGCTCGCGCGATTTGCTGTCTCCCGTCGGCCCCAAAAACGTCGGCCAGTCGTCGCCCGTCTTTCGCGTTCGCAGGTCCGGCACTTTGGCGGCGGCCACTCGCTCGGCCAGCGTGCGCGTGGTGGAGGGTTTGGGTTCGCTGAGTTCCGTTTCAAAGCCGTCCGGCAGCGTCTCGGTGTCTTGCTTCTTGCCGGGTTTGATATCAAAGGGCTGCGGGTCGATCGGCAACTCATCGTTGCTGCCGGTCGCTACGTCATCGGGAACCGTCCCGCCCGCTTGCTTCTCGCCGGGCTTGCGATCGATGGATTTCGTCGGTTGGATGCTGGCATCGGCCTCATTGGCCGCCGCCTTTGAGTCTACTTTGGCCGAACCCGATAAATCGTCGTCGGGCGACGACGCCGTCTCATAATCGCAGCCAAGGGCAAGAATGCAGACAAGCCAAACCAATTGACGCATAACTTCGTCCTTTCTCGCTGCTAGACGGATCACTCGCCACTTAGCGTTGCTCAATAAAATAAGTGTCTCACGAGACGCAACTCGGCGAGCGGCGGCCGTTAGGCCGTCGGTAATTCCTCACTCGGCGTCAAGCTCTTCGCGTGCGATTGTATCACCCCCGAGCTAACGCTCGGGGCTCGCCATATAATGTGACACTTATTTTTCGCCCGCCACTTAGGCGTATACTATATCAACGCTGTCGGTGGCTGAGTACAGCACGCTAGGTTTCTCGCTTTTTCACCCCATTTTTCAATATCACCGCGGGCCGAGCGAAATCCCCGTAGATGAGAGAGTCTCACCGTGTTGGTCGTCAATGCCCGAGTGAAAATCCCGCTGCGGGAGTTTGCGTTCTCGTTCGTGCGCAGCTCCGGACCCGGTGGGCAGAACGTCAATAAGCTGAACACCAAGGCCGTGCTGCGTTGGCCGGTCACCGCGAGCGCGAGCCTGCCGACGGCCGTTAAGGAGCGATTCGTCGAGAAATACCACCGCCGCATCACCGGCGACGGCGAATTGGTGATGACCAGCCAGCGGTTTCGCGATCAAGGCCGCAACGTCGCCGATTGCCTGGAAAAACTACGGGCCATGCTGACCGAGGTGGCCGTCGCCCCAAAACCGCGCAAAGCAACCAAGCCATCTCGCCGAGCCAAACAGCGCCGGCTGAAGGAAAAGCGAGAGAAGTCCGAGAAGAAACAAAGGCGACGAAAGCGGCCGACGATAGAAGACTGACCCAACAGCCTATTGAAAAAGTCGGGGACTGGTCCAATTTCCGGCGAGAGGACGTTTTTTCCGCACGACGTCGACCGAAAACTTGGACCTGTCCCCCTCCGGCCACTTTTTCAACAGGCTGTTAACACTCCGAGTTGCCGTCGATGGTGTCGCAGCCGAGGCCGCCGCTGATGGTGTCGTTGCCGGCGTCGCCCCAGAGAATGTCGTCGCCGTCTTCGCCGAAGATGGCGTCGTCTTCCGTGCCGCCGCGGATCGTGTCGGCGCCGAGGCCGCCGTACAACGAGTCGGCGCCGGCATCGCCGAAGATCGAATCGTCGCCGTCTTCGCCGAAGATCAAATCGTCGCCGTCGCCGCCGTATATCGTGTCGTCACCGTCGCCGCCGTACATCGTTTCGTTGCCGTCGCCGCCGTACATCGTGTCGTTGCCCGTATCGCCGTACAGCGTGTCGGCGCCGGCATAACCGTACAGCGTATCGTTGCCCTGGCCGCCGTAGATCGTGTCGTTGCCGGCGCCGCCGTCGAGAATGTCGTTGTCGGTGTTACCCCGAATCGTGTCGTTGCCGGCTTGGCCATAAATCGTGTCGTTGTCGCCCCCGCCGCTCAGCGTGTCGTCGCCGGGTCCGCCATACATCGTATCGGCCCCGTCGACGTCGTCGTACTGATTCGTGATGTCGGCCGCCGTCAACACGCTGTGATAAATCCGCACGTCGTCCATCGAACCGTGCAGCGCGTTATTGTTCGACAGCGGGTCGTAAGCGCCGAACGCGAAATCGCGCGTGCCGACCAGATCGGTGAAGTCGGTATTCGACAACAGCAGCGTGTCGCGCTCTTGTCCGTCGACATACAGCACGGCCCGATGATTGCTGCCGCTGTAGTCAAAATCAAAAGTAAAGGCCACGTGATGCCAGGCATCGTCGGCGAAGTCACCACTATAATAATAGTTGAGACTCAGCTTATAGCCGCCCGCATCGCCGTCGCGAAAGCGAACCCGAATTCTTCCGCTCGAGGTCGGGTCGTAGTACAGCATGTCCCAACCGCTACCGTTGCCGTTCTGAGGATTCCCCTGCCCGATAAACCGCGTGGTATCCGAATCGAGATCGATCAGCACCCAGGCCGACATCGAGAAATCACGGTCGCGGATCTTCATCGCGTCCACGTTACCCACCACCACCCGATCGATCGTTAAATCGTCGCCGCCGTCGAACGTCAGATACCCGTCACCCGACGGACCGCCGGCGGTGACCTGCGGATCATCGATGATCTCCCCGTCATAACCCCCGACCCAGTCGGGCGTGTATCCGCTGGCGTCGATCTCGTTCAGTTCCCAGCGGGCGATATACGTTCCCTGATCCCCGTCGATCACATCGTCAAACGAGCTACCGGTCAGCGTATCGCTGCCGCTGCCGCCATAGATGGTGATGTTGCCGTTCAACCCGGCCCCGGTAAAATCGGTACTCGTCACCGCGCTCAGGTCGATCGTGTCATCCCCGGCGTATCCCTGGATCAAAATCGAAGTCACGGCGCTGGCCGCGATATCACCGCTGCCCAGGTTAACCTTGGCCCCGTTCAGCGTCAGATCGCCGCCCGCAGCCGCCACCGTAATCGTGTCCGCCCCGCTGGTCCCTTCGATCACCAGCGCGCCGGAAGTGAACGACACGCCGGGCATGGCGATGAACGTCCACTCTATCGTATCGACGCTGGCGCCGCCGTCATCGTAGGTGATGTCGTTCACGTCGGGCGCCACGGTGACGTCGACCGTGCCGATGCTCAGCCCGCTGATGATGAAGGTCCAAATGCCGTCGTTAACGCGGAGTGCCGAGGGAGTGCCAACGCTGGCTCCGCTGGCGCCGCTGCCCGTCAGCACCATGTCGCTGGCGTCAACCCCCAAGACCTTCTCTGTGAAGTTGACGGTGACTTTGGCCAAAGACGAATAGACCGTCGGGTCTCCCGAGATCGGCACGGTGCTCTCATGCGCCACCATCGCAGCCGGGCCCCGGCCCGGTCCAAGCGGTCAGCAGCAAGGTCAGGTCGTTGAAGTCGATAATGCCTGGCGTGTCGAACGTGCCGGACAGATTCCCCCTGGCCCAATCGACGTCGGAGTTCCAGTTCGCCAGCAGGACGGTCAAGTCCTGAAAGTCGACGAAGCCGTTGCCGGTCAGATCGCTATAGACCGCGCTGGAGTGGATCACGACGCCGAGCGGGGCCGAGGCGATGGATCGATCCGCGTCGATGGTGCTGGAGCTTGGCCCGGCCTTGATGGTGAATTCGTAATCGCCGAGGTCTAGCGCCGATGGGACGGTGATGGAGTAGTCACCAGGGTTTTCGCCAGGATCCTCGCCGGTATCGACCTGCACAGCCGAGCCGATCGGCGAGCCGTTCGCGTACAGCCAAACCCAGGCGTCATTGATCGGCACTGAATCTTCGAAGATCCCGCGAGTCAGGGTCCCGGTGAACGTGGGCGTCGTGTCGGTGATGAGATCGTCCGCAAGGTTGCCGCTGGTTCCATCGACATTCAAGACCTCCGTAACGTCCGGCGCGGCGTCGGGGGTGAGCGAGGTGAAGTTGCGGTAGATCCGGAAGCGCCACTTGCCACCGGCACCGCTTATTTCGTCGCCAACCGTAAACATAATAAAGCCGCCGGGCGTAAAGGTGACTCCCTCCCACTTTTCTGTTACGAGGTCAACTTCAACGGGATCTTGGCCCGACAAGACCACGTCGAATTTGATAGTCGTGGCCATGTCCGCCATGATAACTTTGGAAGAGTTGACATTGGAGCTCATCATGAACAGGCGCTCCTCGTCTTGGTTTGCGCCTGCTTTGTCGGTGAAAAAGATGTCCGAGATGGTCTCAAGAAAATCGGGGTTCACCATGTCGGTCACATTGTCAATTTGAACCTTATTTACCGTCGTGTTTCCCCCTCCATTATCCGTAACCTCAAACACTTGAATTCTATTCACCTCTTTCGCGACGTAGAACGGACCGTTTGGCTTAACGTAGGCGATACCTTCGAGACCTTGGTTGCCGGTGCCGGCATTTAGGTCACCGTTGGTCAACTTGAGGATTTTGCTCGCGGGCAGACTACCCTTGTTGATCTGCGTCGTATTGTCTTGAATGTCCACGATGGAGATGTGGAATTCATTATTACCCGTTTGATCGCGTTCTTCAACGATGGCAAACTCCGTTCCGCTCATGTGGACGATGCCTTCGAGATCGTTGAAGCCGCTCGTCGTGATGGTATACCTGTTCGTGCCGTTCGCGTCATACCTAATAATGGCCTCCGTTTGATCGTCCACGATATAGATCTTGTCGGTCACGTCGCTGTAGGTGATTCCGGAGTACTCTTTGTTTGTCTCTGTGCCGCCGAGTGTCGTATCGACGTACGGTGCGCCGTAGTCCGATAGGTCGAACGCCGAGAGCAGGCGTCTGTCTTCCAGGGGTTCGAGTCGGCAGAGGCGTCCGCCGGGGCGGTTTCCTTTGAGAACGCCGCGCTGAGGAGAATTCTTCTTCGTCTTCTTCGAGCGAAATAACATAGCGAAACTCCCTTTCGTATCTCTGTGAACATTGACAACAACTGAGCAAAACGTAGTCGGGTCGCATCTATCGGATTTCGGCGCGCCGAGCACGGCGGCGCCTAATCGCTCGCGGTGTTCGCCGCCCTACGACATGGAAGAAAGTGATCAGAGCCGTTACGGCGAGAACAAACGCGCTGGGCTCGGGGATCTGAATGTGGTTTGCGAGCACGATCACCTTGCTGGAGTCTTCAAACTTAACAAAAAACGCCAAGTCACCTTGGCGATTCATGTCGAAGCCTCTCAGTTGCTCGATGATCTTGCCGGCGAGCAGATCGCCCTCGGCGGCGATAATTTGGTCGTCGGCGAACAGGACCAGATGCTGGTCATCACCGGTTTCATTCTTGACGGAACCAAAAAATGCGAGTTGGCCGGCGTCGTTCATTCTCTCGTCAAATGCAAATTCAAGAGTCAGCCCATCGACGACGTCGCCCGTTCTTACAAGAATCTCTGTTTCGGTGGCGACGAATTTGTCTTCGCGCACTCCATCCGATAAGCGCCAAAAGGACATGACGACATCGCCGTTTTCGCTGAGTGTGAAGCTATCGATCAGGTCAACTCGCTGGCCGTCAATCACGTCGCCGGGCTTGAACACGATGCGATCGGGTGTCACGATGGACATGCTCGGATCGTCTCCAAAGCCACTCAAAAATGTGTAAAAAAAGATTTCGCCTGTGTTCGAAATTTCGACGCCAAACGGTTTGCCGATCGTAAATCCGTCGATCACCTGTCCCGACTCCACGACCAGCCGGTCCGGCGTGAAGACCCCAAAGGGGCCGCGTTCACCGCCTTCATCGGCTTGCCGCGCTAGGAACACTACGGTGCCGTCGTCGTTGATCGCCGGCCCGAAATCGGGGGACAAGATCGTCCGCCCGTCGATTACGTCGCCGCGTTCAGCGATTAGTGTCTCGTCAACGAACACTCCCCGCCCAGAGACGGCGTCGAGCAGAAACCCCGTGTAGGTCACTTGCCCCAGGTTGTTGATTTTGACCGTGTGATCTTGGTTGTCGAAACCTACGCGACGTCCGTCGACCAGCTTGCCCGCCCCGGCGATGAAGCGATTCTGCGTCATCACGCCCCAGCCTTGGCCATTCGGCCCGAACACCTTCGCCAGGAAGGCCACCTCGCCTTCGTTGTTGATCGAAATGTTGTTCGGGTTGCTGCTGAAAGGAGAAATAATCGTGTGATTGTCCACGACGTCGAACTGCCGCACGATAATCTCCAAAGAGTACGGCCCGGCCCGCGCGCTGCCATGGAACAGGAGCACTGCCGTGGCGACGATAAGAAAAGTCAGGTATTTCATTGGATCACCTCTTGTGGCTGTGCTGGCAATTCGTGCCTGGAACTTCGCATGGCGCGCGATGCAAGCAGAAGCAGTAGGGTGCATCCCGATGCACCGATTAACGCGACGAATTGTGATTTGGTGCATCGGGATGCACCCTACGCACCTAGCGGCAAATGTTACTGAGGCCCTTTCCAGTTCCGAAATCGGCGCTGCCTGCGGACAAGCAGTGCGCAGGCACCCATCGCGGCCAGCACCAGGGAACTTGGCTCTGGGATGTTCAGCGTCGCCAACACCACGGCCTGCGAAAAATCTTCGAAGACAACGCGAAACGCAATGTCTCCGTGCTCGTTCATGTCGAAATTTCGGTACACGTCGCGGACCACCTTATCGTCGAAAATGTCCCCTTCGGAGATAAGAACGGCGTCCGAGACGGCAAGGAAGCTTAAAAAGCCTTGCCCGTCAGGTGCCTCGACCACACCCAAAAAAGCGAACCGTCCGTCGCTATTCAGTACGACGCTGGAACCGACCAATAATGGGTCCGTGACGCCTGCGACGATGTGATCTGGCCCGTATACGATTCGATTCTCCGTTGCGATATAACGATTAACTTCTCCATTGATATCCGTGCCGAACGTATGCACAAACACTTCACCCGATTCATTAATGCCGTGTGAGTCGATTTGCGTAATCGTCACGTCCTCGATCACGTCGCCCGGCTTGAAAATAACTCGGTCTGTCGAGAAAACAGCTCGCCTAAGAGACAACTCTTCCAGAGCTCCGGAAAAAACTACTTCACCTGCGTTGTTGATCCGCGGCTGGATAAAGGCGTCTACCGTGAATCCATCGACCATAGTTCCATGCTCGACCATGAGTTCGCTCGGGCCGTTGATGGAAAGCTTGACTGGGCCAGGACGCGCCTTGATTACCACCGTGCCAGTGTCGTTGATGTCAGGCGAGTCCTGAAGGACGGAAATTTCCTGGCCGTCGATCTCGTCGCCGTTCATGAGCAGCAGATTCTGGTTGAGGAACACGCCACGGTCCACGGGCGGAATATTCGCCTTGTAAGCCACGTCGCCAAGGCCGTTGATGGCAAGCGACGGCTCGCTGCCGAATTGCGGCACCCACCCGTCGACCACCTTTCCCGCCCCGGCGATGAATCGCCGCTGCGTCATCAAACTCAGGCCGGACCCCTCCGGCCCCGCGACGTATGCAAAGAACGCCACCTCGCGGTCGTCACTGATGCCCACTCTGATCACTTCCGAACTAAACCCGGTAATCAACCGCCCGTCGATAATGTCGCCCGCCTGCGCGACGATCTCCAGCGTGTACGGCTCGGCGTGCGCGCTGCCGCAAGAGAAAGCCACGGCGCCGAACATCCCAACACAGACCAGTAACATGGTAATGGCGTATTTCATAACAACTCTCCTTCGTAACGAACGACCTGCGCCACGCGAACGTGACTAGCAACCAAGTAGGGTGCATCCCGATGCACCGATTAACGCGACGAATTGTGATTTGGTGCATCGGGATGCACCCTACCCACCTAGCGGCAAATGTTACTGAGGCCCCTTTCGTTTTCGAGATCGGCCACGCGGGCGAGCAAGCAGCGTGCAGATGCCCAGCATGGCAAGCACGAACGAACTCGGCTCTGGGATGTTCGACGTCGCCAGCACGACGGCCGACGAACGATCCTCGAAGATGACGCGAAATGCCAGGTCGCCATGCTCGTTCATGTCGAAAGCCGGGTATAACTCTTGAACGACTTTGCCGCCCAGTAGGTCGCCTTCGGAGATAACAACCGTGTTTAACGCGAAGAGCATGCTCCTCGCGTCGTCATAAAAGCCGTTCGTACCCGGCGCGAGCACCCCGCCAATAAAGGAAAGCTGTCCAGCGTTATTGAGCTTGACACTGCTGTCGACGAAATCAAGCTGAATCCCGCCGACAAAATCACCGGCGCGCACAAGGATTCGATTCTGCGTCCCAATGAATCCGACCAACTTGCCATCCATTCCATGTCCCCACATCGCTGCAACGATATCACCGTCGTCGGTAAAGTCGCCAATCGCACGAATGCGACTTATGGTCAGATCTTCGATCACGTCGCCCGGTTTGAGAATAACTCGTTCCGGCGATACGATGGAGTAGTCTCGAACCGTCGGCAATTCATTTAGACCGCTACCAAACACCACCTTGCCTGCGTTATTGATCTGCGGATAGCTGATGCCGTCCAGCGTGAACCCGTCGATAACAGCCCGATTGTCGGCAATGATTTCGTTCGCGCCGTCCAAGGAAAGCTTGATCGCGCCCGGTCGGGCCGGGATCACGACAATGCCGGCGTTATTGACGGCGGGCGGGTCGACAATGACGGAAATTTCCTCTCCGTCGATCTCGTCACCGTTCATGATCAGTAGCTTCTGATTAAGGAACACTCCGCGGGCCACGTTCGGAATCGTCGCCTTGTAAGCCACGTCACCCAGACCGTTGATGGCAAGCGACGGCTCGCTGCCGAATTGTGGCACGTGCCCGTCGACCATCTTGCCCGCCCCGGCGATGAAACGGCGCTGCGTCATCAACGATCGTCCGACACCTTGCGGCCCGCGGACGTTGGCAAAGAACGCCACCTCGCGGTCGTCACTGATGCCGACTCCTATCACCTCCGAACTAAACCCGAAAATTGCCCGATCCTCAATAATGTCGCCCGCCTGCGCAACAATCTCCAGTGTGTACGGCCCGGCCCGCGCGCCGCTATTAACCGCGAAGACGACTGCGACGACGATAAGAAAAGACAGAGATTTCATCGGATCACCTCCTCGTTTCGTGTTTGGTATTCGCGTCTCGAATTCTGGATGTCGCGCCCTGCTATCAGAATCACGACTCCCAACATGCCGAGCACGAAGGAACTCGGCTCTGGGATGTTGGACGTCGCCAGCACGACGGCCTCCGAGCGGTCTTCAAAGCGCACGCGAAACGCCAGGTCGCCGTGCTCGTTCATGTCGAAAGCCGGCCATAACACTTGAACGACTTTGCCATCCAAGACGTCGCCTT
>JADFKK010000414.1 GCA_022564995.1 Planctomycetota bacterium
GGATTTGGGGGCCTCCTAGCATGATGGTCAGTGCCGCGTTTTCGAAGGGTGGGCTACACATGCTGAGCGATCTGAGAGGGTTCGTGACCTTGTGGGCGTTGTTTCCTGTGACCACACCAATCATGGCGACTTACGACGGTTCCCTATTCGCGCTATTCATTATTACCTGCGTTTTCGCCGCCCTCTTGTTAGCGACGCTCATAACAAGACAGTAAGAAAGCTCGAGCCTCACCGACAACACCTACTTCGATGGCTCCAGCAATGTTGTCAAGGAAACTTGGGGTCAGGCCGTGAATAGTGATTAGTGCTGATCACCGCCACGGGCCGAATGACGTAGCATAACACCGCGTCCGCGTCGGCATTGCGTGGGATCTGTGAAATGCCATTAGGCTCTATGTTGAAGCACAACCTACAGCCACTGCGGTGATGGTCCGTAAAGAGAAGAACCGTGGGCTAGCGCCCGGCGGCTGATTGATTAGTTTACGAGGCTGGCGATCTTTTCGCGGCAAATCTTTTTCGTCAGGCGTTGCAGCTTGCGGACGCGGGTGGCCAGGTACTCCAACTCCCGCTTGGTGATCTTGTAATCCCGTTTGTAGCGGGCGTCGATGTAGGCCTTCCTGAGCAACTCGAAGTGGCGCTTTTGCTCTTCGGTAGCGCGTGGAAAGACGGTGAAAAAGTCGGGGTGTTGGCTGCTGGCGTTCTTGTCTAGCTCTTCCAGGTCATGCACCTTCGGTTTATAGCGGGTGAAGGTTAAGGCAATCGCGTGAAAATATCGCTCGGTGGCTTGGTGCAGTTCGAATGCCGCTTTGTTGTAGAACCGTCGCTTCAAGGCATGGTCAAAAGCGCTAAGATACTCACTGGCGCTTTTGAACCAATGTCGAAAATCATCACGGGTGACTTTTTGCAATTCCTCGGGATCGAGCTTTCGACGGCGGGCTAGCTTGTGATTTCCGCTATTGTGTAGCAGCACGCCCTCTTTCTTGATGTCGCAAAAAAAATAGTGGCCGCGCTCAAGGTCTTTGTTGAGCGAGCGCATATCCTCGGTGATCAAAGAGACGGTCGGCCGAGGATCGTAAACGTGCCTGTCAATCAGGTGCAGGCGATGAAGCTTGCGTTTAATCGCGTACTCCAATCGGATGGCGGCCTGTTGACGGGCGTCTTTGCGCTGATGGACCACCAGCAGCAGATCGACGTCGCTTTTATACGAGTAGGTGACACCCCGTTCGACGTATTCGTCTTCGACCCAATCGCCCCGCGCATAGGAGCCGTAGAGGATCAGCATGGCGAGCTTTTCACCGGCGGTCTCGACGATTGCCTCGGCGATGTCCCGAATTTGCTCGGCCTTGTATTTCGGCAAATGGGTAAGGGATCGCTTCATGACGGCCGTTAGCCTAACGCGAGAATGCCGGCTCGGCTAGCAGTCCGTTGAAAATTGGCGTCCAGGGGCTTTCAGCGGGAATGCTGGATCACTTGGATCGGGTCGCCCGTTTCCTACATGATCGCCGACGTGGGCCGAGCACGTCGGGCGGCTTCGCACGTTAACGCAGACCAACGGCGCGCGGCGATCGAAGCAAACGCCCGAGGTGTACGCTTGCAACGCCCGCAGCCGCACGGTTCAATGACCGAATCGAGTCCGTCCGCAGATGACGCTGATGTACGCAGATAAGACGGTGATTCACCCCATCTGCGTGAATCTGCGTTCATCTGCGGACCATCCCCTCATCCACTATTGCGTGAGTTGAATATCATGGGCACCAACACAGGAACCGAGCAGCGAGACGCTCAAACATTCGCGATCATCGGTGCCTGCATGGCGGTGCATTCGGAACTTGGGCCGGGGTTTTTGGAGGCGGTTTATCAAGAGGCGCTGGCGATCGAGCTAGAAGAACGAAACGTGCCGTTCGAGCGGGAGAAACACTTGCCGATCTTCTACCGTGGCAGGCAACTGAAAACACACTATCAGGCGGATTTCGTCTGTTACGCATCGGTGATCGTGGAACTCAAGGCACTTTCATCTCTCGAGGGAGTTCATCAGGCGCAGGTCATCAACTACCTCAAGGCCAGCGTCATAGAGCGCGGCTTGTTGTTGAACTTCGGAACTGCGAAGCTCGAGTACCAGCGGTTGATTCGGTCGGCGAGTTTCGATAAGCGGTCGGCGGAGTGAACTCATAACCTGAAAACATGGGTGGTCCGCAGATTTCACAGATACGCGCAGATAAAGGAAGTGGTAATCTGTCCAGAGATAATCTGCGGACCATGCTGACATCTGCGTAAATCTGTGTTCATCTGCGGACCACTCCCCTCAGAATCTGTGTAAGAGACCTGGCACGCCATGAAACTACCCCTCATCGATCTGATCGTTTTGCTCGTCTACCTAACGGGCGTCGTGGCGCTCGGTTGCTGGTTTGTGCGCAAGAGCCGCACTTCGGAGCAGTTTATGAAGGCCGCCGGATCGCTGCCGGGCTGGGCGGTGGGGCTGTCGATCTTCGGCACGTTCTTGAGCAGCAATACTTTCCTGGGCGTGCCGGGAAAAGCCTACGGCGGCAATTGGAATTTCTTCGTCTTTACGCTTACCTTGCCGGTCGCGGCGCTGATCGCCGTGCGGGTGTTTGTGCCGTTTTATCGTCGCTCGGGCGAGATCTCGGCCTATCATCATCTCGAAGCCCGCTTCGGACCGTGGGCGAGAACTTACGCGGTGATCTGTTACGTGCTCACGCAGTTGGCTCGGGTGGCGACGATTCTGTTCGCCGTTTCGCTGGCTCTGTCGATGTTGACCGGCTGGAACATCGCCACGATTATCCTGGTGACCGGCGCCGTGGTCACGCTGTACACGTTGCTGGGCGGCATTGAGGCCGTGATCTGGACCGACGTCGTGCAGAGCATGGTGCTGTTGGCCGGGGCACTGTTGGTGACGGCGATGTTGCTGTTCGGCATGCCGGAGGGGCCGGGCCAGGCGATCGAGATCGCCATGCAGCACGACAAGTTCAGTCTGGGCAGTTTTGAACCCAATTTCACGGAGTCAACTTTCTGGGTCGTGCTGCTCTACGGAATTTTCATCAATCTCACCAACTTCGGCATCGACCAGAGTTACATCCAGCGATACCACGCCGCCAACAGCGACGCCGCGGCGAAACGCAGCGTCTGGCTGGGGGCGCTGCTGTACGTGCCGGTTTCGCTGCTTTTCTTTTTCATCGGTTCGACGCTGTTTTCGTATTATCAAGTTCATCCGGAATTGATGCGATCGGTAAAGCATGAGGTGGCCAAGAGAAATATCGAGGAGAGCGACGAAGAGATATCGCCCGAGATCTACCCACAGCGCGTCGAAGAGACGATCGCTTTGTTGCAGGACGAGGACATTGCCGATAGCGTGTTTCCACACTTCATCACGAAGGCCCTGCCGCCGGGAATCGCCGGGCTGTTGATCGCGGCTATCTTCGCCGCGGCCATGAGCAGTATCGACACCAGCCTGAATAGCTCGGCGACGGTGATCATGTCCGACCTCTACCGGCGATATATCAATCCGACCCTCGACGAGCGCGGCATCATGCGCGTGCTGCACGTCGCCACGGTGGCGGTCGGCGTGCTGGGAACCGGCGGCGCGCTGGCGATGATCGGCGTCAAAAGCATCCTCGACACCTGGTGGATGCTCGCCGGCGTTTTTTCCGGCGGAATGCTCGGGCTGTTTCTGCTGGGCATGATCGCCCGCCGTGCCGGATCAGCCGCGGCGGCCATCGGCGTGACGATTGGGGTGTTGGTGATTTTCTGGATGAGTTTGAGCGAGAAACTCCCCGACGAACTCGATTGGCTGCGTAACCCGCTACACGCTCACATGACCGTTGTCGTCGGCACGCTGACGATCTTCCTGGTGGGGCTGATCGTCAGTCAAATCCGCCGAAGTTCGGGTGGCCCGGCCAATCGTGCCAGCGATTGACCGGGCCACCCATCACTCACCACCCGACGTCGTTGCAACAATAGTGCCGAACAGGATTGGGACATCCTACTTTAACGGCGCCCGCTGGCTGGTGGAGTCGCCTGATGCCATGCCGAACACCTTTGTTTCTTCGAGCGCAGTCGGTCGGTGGATTTTGATAGAGGGTCCGCGGAGTGAACGCGTAAACTGAAGTCATGAGTTGTCCGCAGATTTCACAGATAGACGCAGATAAAGGAAGGACGTGGTGACCGTCCATAGATCGTTTGCGGACCACACTGACATCTGCGTAAATCCGCGATCATCTGCGGACGAATTCTCTTTATCGACTGTTTCTTCGTAGCGCCAATACATTGTCGCGAGGCGAGCGGTCGATGCGGCCACCGTGCGAAACGTCTTGTCGACGTGCGGGATCATTTCGCGTACCAGCGCATCGCCGCGCGGCCCGTTCGTGGCGCTGTTGGCGTAAACGTGATGGCCCCCACTT
Organism: Planctomycetota bacterium; assembly: GCA_022564995.1. Lineage (GTDB taxonomy): Bacteria > Planctomycetota > Planctomycetia > Pirellulales > JADFKK01 > JADFKK01. Next base: position 4,416 of record JADFKK010000414.1, read on the forward strand.
GCACTGGCGTAGATCACCGGGTAGCGCCGCTGGGGCTCGTCGTAATAACCGGCCGGCAGCGCGACGGCCACCCGGTCGAGAACCTCACGGTTGTGGAACTTCGAGAGGAACACGTACAGCCGGCCGGTGATCGGTTGGTCGGCCGATTCCTCGTCCAATTGGACGCGAAATTGCAGTGAATGAGAGTTGGCTATTGTCGCGTGCGCGAGCGGAGGGGGCAAGCTCGCCGGCGCGGCTTGGCGAATGGAGACGGCGCTACGGATGTGCCATTTAACTAGCCCAGGCATTTATGCCTGGGATTGTGAAAGATGGCCCCCCCGTCGTCGAGCCCTTTCAGATGTAACGGTGTATTGCAAGGGGTGTCTGGCGTGATGACGCCTTTGTTTTTCGCTTCATTTGGGCGGCTCCTATTTGGGAGAGATTGACGGTTTTCGAGGAACGGGTTCCTCTTCTCTGTTGGGGTTGAATTGCAGTTGGAAGGTTTCGCTTAGGTGCGACGCGGCTTGGGGGAGCGGGATCTGGTGGACGGCGGCCCAAAGATCCAGCACGTTGCCTTGGGCTCCGCAGGGTGGATGAAAACATTGAAACGCATGCTTTTGCAAGTTGACCGAAAACGAACGGTTTCGGCTGTGACTTTGACGGGGACCGCGCTGCTCCATGTGGATCGGGCAGGGTCCGCGACGTTGCGGTCCGCTGCCGGACAGATGCGGCAGCAGGTTCAGTTTTTCCAAGACCGCTTCCATCGAAACCTGGGCGCGAAGCTGCGCGAAATCGATCCAACCGACGCAGGAGTCCGACGATTGCTTGACGGATATCGACGGACCCTCTACGCTCGAAGTGGCTGCGGTGACCGCTTGCCTATTGGGGCTTTGTCCTTTGCGGCCCGCAGCTTTTTCGTGCGCGGTTTCCTTTGCGGCTGTCGTCTCGGAGGAGGCGCTCTCGGCCGCCGGCTGTTGATCGGCCGGTGCTTCATTGATGGGCGGCTGGCCTCGCCGCGGATCAAACGGCTGGTTGGTTTTCCAGAGGGCGAAGACCAGGTGCAACATTTTTCGCATGCAGTGTCCCAGGGCCACGTCGCCTCGTTTGCCGGCCGCCCGCTGGCGTGCGCAGGGGGCGCGGATCGGCGGGTTGCACTGGAGGGCCGATTGGCAGGCCATGTACAACAAGCCGCGCACCAGATCGTTGCCTTGGGCGCTCATCCGCAGCGTGCCTTGCGGCA
>JADFKK010000415.1 GCA_022564995.1 Planctomycetota bacterium
TTTCGTCGAGCAGCACGACCGAGTACGGCCGGCGGCGAACCGCCTCGGTCAATCGCCCGCCCTCTTCGTAACCGACGTAACCGGGAGGCGCCCCGATCAGCCGGCTGACGGTGTGCCGCTCCATGAATTCGCTCATGTCGATGCGGACCATCGCCTGAGAGTCGTCGAACAATGTTTCGGCCAGGGCCTTGCACAGCTCGGTCTTGCCGACGCCGGTCGGTCCGAGCAGCAGAAACGAGCCGATCGGCCGGTTCGGATCTTGCAATCCGCTGCGGCTGCGGCGGACCGCGTTGGCCACCGCTTCGACCGCCTCGTCCTGTCCGACCAGCCGCTCGTGAAGCCGCTCTTCGAACACCAGCAGCTTGGCTTTTTCGGATTCCATCATCCGCGTCAGCGGCACGCCGGTCCAAGCGCTAACCACCTCGGCGATTTCATCCGGCCCAACTTCCTGGCGCAGCAGCCGGCGCTTTTTATTCCCGTCGCCACTCTCTTCTTCTGTTTCGGCCCGCTGGCCGGCCGCTTCGATCTCGGTGGCTAGCTGCTTTCGCTGGCTGTCGATTTCGTACAGCCGCTGGTAATCTTCCTCGGGCACAACCATGCCCATGGATTGCTTTTCCTTTACCCCGACGGTGAGTTGATCGTACTGGTGATCGAGCTCCGCCTGGCGATTGCGCAGCGCCGCCACGTCGACCACGCTGTGCTTTTCGGCTTCCCATTGCTCGCGAAGATTGGCCAACTCGTACTTTAGACCCTGCATCTCCTTCTCGATCTCGACCAGCCGCTCGCGGGCATGTTCTTCGGTCTCTTCGGCCAACTGCCGGGCGGCCATTTCGAGCTGCATCAATCGCCGTTGGACCTCGTCGATTTCGGTCGGCACGCTCTGGAGTTCCATCGCCAGCTTGCTCGTCGCCTCGTCCATCAGGTCGATCGCCTTGTCCGGCAAGAAGCGATCGGCGATGTAGCGATCCGACAGCCGGGCGGCGGCCACCAGGGCCGAGTCCTTGATTTTCACGCCTTTGTGATGGGCCTCGTAACGCGGCTTGAGCCCGCGCAAGATGGCGATCGTGTCTTCGACCGACGGCTCGCCGACGTAGACCGGCTGGAAGCGGCGTTCGAGGGCCGCGTCTTTTTCGATGTGCTTGCGGTATTCGTCGAGCGTGGTGGCGCCGACGCAGCGCAGCTCGCCGCGGGCCAGCGCCGGCTTGAGCAAATTGGCCGCGTCGCTGCCTCCCTCGGCGGCTCCGGCCCCGACGACCGTGTGCAGCTCGTCGATGAACAGAATGATCGAGCCGTCGGCGTCTTCAATTTCGCGGAGCACGGCCTTGAGCCGCTCCTCGAATTCGCCGCGGAACTTGGCACCGGCGATCAGCGCGCCGATGTCCAGCGCGATCACCCGTTTGCTTTTCAAACTGGTCGGCACGTCACCTTGGGTAATTCGCAAGGCCAGCCCTTCGACGATCGCGGTCTTGCCCACGCCCGGCTCGCCGATCAGCACGGGGTTATTCTTGCGGCGGCGCGAGAGCACCTGAATCACGCGGCGAATTTCCTGATCGCGGCCGATCACCGGGTCGAGCTTGCCCTGGTTGGCTTGGGCGACCAGATCGATACCGTATTTCTCCAGGGCCTGAAATTTGTCCTCGGGCGTCTGATCGGTCACTCGAGTGCTGCCGCGGACTGTTTTGAGGGCCTCGAGGATTTGCTTTTCTTTGATGGCGTTGAGCTTGAGAATGTTTTTGGCCTTGGAGTCGACCTTGGCGAGCGCCAGCAGCAGGTGTTCGACCGAGGCGAATTCGTCGTGCATGGCGTCGGCCTCGGCCATGGCGGCCTGAAATACCGCGTCCAGATCCTTGCTCATCTGCGGCGGCGATCCGCCGGTGACTTTGGGGACGTGGCCCAGCTCGGCCTCGACGATTTGGTTGAGCTGGCCTTGGTCGGCGCCGATCTTCTCCAGAATCGGCCGCACGATGCCCTCCGGCTCGGCCAGTAGCCCCGCCAACAGGTGCAGCGCGTCGATTTGCGGATGACCGCCGTCGAGCGCCAGTGCCTGGGCTCTCTGCACGGCCTCTTGGGCCTTGAGCGTGAATTTGTCGAATCGAACGGCCATGGTGATGCCTCCGTTTTTCCGATACGGCGCGCACTTCGAGCGCGGACATTCCTCGGGGGATCGTTTGCTTAGATCGCTAAGCGCGTTCTGCCTGCCGTCAGCGATTGCTGGACTGGTAAAACTCGATCACTTTTGACTAGCCCAGGCATTTGTGCCTGGGACTCGAACGCCGCGCCCTCTCTTTTTCGCCCCTTTAGGGGCACGCCGCCCGCAAAGGCCCCTAAAGGGGCCAAACCGAATTTCGATACATCCCCAATTCCCAGGCATAAATGCCTGGGCTAATTAAAAGTTCCCTGGCAGAATCGACCTTCCGATTTCACAGAAAACTCGGCCCTTTACGAATCCTTCACCTCGAACTCCGCATCCACAACATCGTCGTCTCCGGCGGTCGCGCCGGCCGGCTGTTCGACTTCCGGCTCGTCGGCTCCGGCGTCTCCACCGGCTCCGGCAGCCGCGGCGCCTTCGTACAGCGTCTTGCTGAATGCGTGCGAGGCCTGCTCCAGCTCTTCGATCGACGAATTGATCGCGGCCAGGTCATCGCCCTTGCTCGCTTCGCGGACTTTTTCGATGGCCGCTTCCATCGGCTGGCGGTCGGCGTCCTGGAGCTTGTCACCTTGCTCCTTCATCATCTTTTCGATCTGCCAGCACATCGAATCGCCCTTGTTGCGGGCGTCGACCAATTCTCGCTGCTGGCGATCTTCGTCGGCGTGCGCGTCGGCGTCTTTTCGCATCGAGTCGATCTCGTCCTCGCTCAGGCCGCTCGACTGTTCGATGCGAACGGTCTGCTCCTTGCCGGTGCCGAGATCCTTGGCCGAGACGTTGAGGATGCCGTTGGCGTCGATGTCAAACTTGACCTCGATCTGCGGCAGGCCGCGCGGCGCGGGCGGAATGCCCTCCAGGTTGAAATCGCCCAGTGAACGGTTGTTCGCGGCCATCTCGCGTTCGCCCTGAAAAACCCGCACGGTCACGGCGGACTGATTCTCTTCGGCCGTGCTGAAGACCTGCTTCCGCTCGGTCGGGATGGTCGTGTTCCGCTCGACGAGCTTGGTCATCACGCCGCCCAGGGTTTCGATGCCCAACGACAGCGGAGTGACGTCCAACAGCAACATATCCTGCACGTCGCCGGCCAGCACGCCGCCCTGAATCGCGGCGCCCACGGCGACCACTTCATCGGGGTTCACGCCCTGGTGGGGATCCTTGCCGAAGATTCCCTTGACCAGTTCCTGCACCTTCGGCACGCGCGTCGAACCGCCGACCAACACCACCTCGTCGATTTCCTTCGGATCGAGCTTGGCGTCCTCGAGCGCCTGCAACACGGGCTTGCGGCAGCGTTCGATCAAGGTGTCGACCAACTGCTCGAACTTCGCCCGCGTGATCGAGAGCTGCAAGTGTTTTGGCCCCGAGGCGTCGGCCGTGATGAACGGCAGATTGATGTCGGTCTGGGTCTGCGAACTGAGCTCCTTCTTGGCCTTTTCGCAGGCCTCCTGCAGCCGCTGCAGGGCCATCACGTCGTCGCGCAGGTCGATGCCCTGCTCTTTCTTGAATTCGTCGGCCACGTAGTTAATCAGGGCGTGGTCGAAATCGTCGCCGCCGAGGTGCGTGTCGCCGCTGGTGCTGATCACCCGGCAAACGCCGTCGGCCACTTCGAGAATCGAGACGTCGAACGTGCCGCCGCCCAGGTCGAAGACGACGATCTTCTCTTCCTCTTCCTTGTCGAGCCCATAGGCCAGCGCGGCGGCGGTCGGCTCGTTGATGATCCGCTCGACTTCCAGCCCGGCGATTTGCCCGGCGTCCTTGGTGGCTTGTCGCTGGGCGTCGTTAAAGTAAGCCGGCACCGTGATGACGGCCTTGTTTACCTTGTGACCGAGATACGCTTCGGCGGCTTCCTTGAGCTTGCGAAGCGTCTTGGCGGAAACCTCGGGCGGGGTCAACTCCTGATCGCCTACCTTAACCTTGACGTAATCCTCCGGCCCGCCGACGATTTCGTAGGGCACCATCTTCTCTTCGTTGGTGACTTCGTTGTGTCGGCGACCCATGAACCGCTTGATCGAAGAGACGGTCCGCGTTGGATTGGTCACCGCCTGGCGTCGGGCCGGTTCACCGACGAGCGTCTCGCCCTTATCGGTGAAGGCGACGACGCTCGGCGTGAGCCGGTTGCCCTCGGGATTGGGAATCACCTTCGATTCCTTGCCCTCCATCACAGCAACCACGCTATTGGTCGTGCCCAGATCGATACCGATGATTTTTTCGCCTTCGGCCATGATGTGCTCCTCATATTTCCGTGTAAAGCCGCGACTGCCCGTTGTTAAAGCCTTGTCGCGCCCGTCGTCGAACCCCATAAAGCCGCGACCGCTGGTCGCGCCCGTCCTTACGAATGACTCTCTGATCCATAGGTTTTAGCAAAGTGCGTGCCAGCCGGTCCATCCCGATACGATAATTGCCATAATATATTTTACAATAACAACTTACGACGTATCTACCAAGTTGGCCGGCGGGTCGTAACGAAGCCGAGCGACTGCCATTTTGGCACGGTCCACCGTCGGCAACCGTCGCGGCACGAACAACTGCCATTTTGACAGGGAAACACCCGTATCGCCGGGAATAGATACCTGCCGCCTTCACGAATCTCCCCGTAGAATAATCAGTCGCAACGGCGCAACGGAAAGAGGTCACGCAGCTTCTGACCAGCTTCCGCAGCGCCGGCAGTGGGCTGAATCGCAAGCAGAAGCGCGAGGCGATCGTCCAGCGCGTGCTGGAAATCGGTAAGCCGGCCGCGACCGATCTACGCCAGCAAATCGGCAAGGAATTTCAGCCCAAGCTGCAAGCATATCTGGGTGAGCTGCTCGACAGCGCCGAACGCATCATTCGAGCGCGGGCCGCCTTTTCGCACCTGTCGCCGCTGCCGGGCAAGAAAACGCCCTTCGAGCGGGCCAAACGCTTCGACACCACCGCCGCGTCGCCCTCGGCAGCGCCGGCAAGTTACGCACGATGATGTTCGGGCAGTGATGGTGCGAACCGGATCGCGAAAGACACCAGCCCGGCGCGCCAGCGAGGGAAATTGTCGGAGAGCAGGCCGGGCTCTTCCTCGCTGGCGCGTTTTGAAGTTGCGCATTTTTTAGTCCCGGAGGGACGGCATCAAATAGCCTGGGGCGCGAGCCCCAGGAATAATGTTGATTATCCAGCGGAAAGCCCCGGAGGGGCGACACACAGTGCGATTTCATCCGATGTCGCCCCTCCGGGGCTTTCAGAACTTGATTCGACCACGATTTCCTGGGGCTCACGCCCCAGGCTATTTGATGTCGCCGCTCCGCGGCTGATTTGCGCGACTTCAAAACTGGCGCGTCGGGCAAGTGTTCGTTTGCAGACAACCACTCGCCCAATGTATAGAGCCTACGCATAAATTAACGGGAGGTCGCTCACGGAGGCTAGGGCGGGGGGCGAGCAACTTGGTGACGGGTGAAAAATTGGTGCGGGACGGCGGTGGGGAAGAAAAAAAGGGAATCAACGAGCGA
>JADFKK010000108.1 GCA_022564995.1 Planctomycetota bacterium
GTTGGTTGTCTTCCCGGAGACGATCCTGTTGGAACGACCTTACAAAATCACGCTGTCTGAAACAACTGGAGCGTGCGGCCGGCGTGGCCCATGGTTGGAACGACCTTACAAAATCACGCTGTCTGAAACGACCGGCAATGTTCAGCCGTGGCCTGCGATGTTGGAATGACCCTACAAAATCACGCTGTCTGAAACACGTCGGTCGTAACTCTCTACGGCGAGGGGAGTTATAGGTCGAAGTGACCTCAAGAAACGACGTTGTCTCAGACGAATGACGCGACATCAAGCTTCTTTCTAAACAAAAAAATGGACTCACCACATAGGCCAGGAGCATTCTGACGGGCTTCTCTGTACCCGCCGGGCAGGGCCGCGGACTGTCCAATCCCCGGGTGCTGCCACCTGGCCGTGGCTCTTTTCAGACGCCACGCGAAGTTCGATTGCCAAAGAACCACATCTCCCTAACAGCCCGCCATTCTACCACCACCCCAAGGAGCGTCAAGCACCCAAATACCTCTTCCCGCCGGGTAACCTCCGGCGCCATCCTCCCAACCCAAATGCTGTCCCGGCGCCCAGGGTCCAATCCCGTTGGGATTGACGACAATTTGGGAGCCGACCCGGGGTGCGCTGCGCGACCCCGGGCTGTGGTGTGGAACTGCTTCGCAGTTCGAGGGGCGGAAGCGGGAATTTGTCGTCGCCGAAACGTGGTATTGCAAGTCGTTGAGCATCAGCGAAAAACGGGGCATCGAACACACCGCAGCGGCCACGTATGGGCAGCTTGGGATCCTGGCGACTCTACAAGAACGCTACGAGCAGGCTGCCCTGTCGTACGTCCGCAGCATCTCGGCTTTCCTGAAAACAAACGATGAGCACGGAGCTGCGCAAACCGCCCACAACTTCCGCCTCGCCTTCGACGCCGCCAACCCGGCCAGCCGGGAACCAATGAGACAAACCTGGCAAGCCGCCAACCTCGGCGAATTGCCCGCCGAGGCGACGTAACGTCACACTAGCCCGACGCGCAAGCGAGGGAAATAGCGGGCTGTCCCTCGCTTGCGCGTCGGGCTAGTGATTAAACCGCCAGCGCGCTGCGCTGGGTTTGTTATGCTGAAGCATAACCTACGCGGCCGGATTGTGGACTCGGGTCCAGTGGGGGCCTTGCAGGAGGGCGGCGGGCGCGGCGGATTGCCAACGCTGCTTTTGCATCGACTCGGTGATCCACTCGGCCAGGGCGACCGCATCGCGCCCCTGGCGGCCGTCGACTTGCGGCGGGCGGCCCGTGCGAATGCACTCGGCGAAGTCTTTGAGCTCTTCTTCGATGGCGTTGACGGGCGCGGGATCGAACGATTGGCAGGGCAGCAACTCGTCGAACAGGTGCTGTTTGAAATGTTCTCGCTCGGCGCCGTCGATGGCTGCCAGGTCGATCTTTCCCGCCCTCACGGCCGCCGATGGCCGCACTACGCGAGCGGTGTGCTTGGCGAAATCGACTTCGGCATAACTGCTGGCCGACCAGATCCGCATCTGTCGGCTGGCCTCGACGCTGATCCGCGAAGCCGTCACGTTCGCGCAGCATCCGTTGGCGAACCGCAAATGAGCCGTGGCCATGTCCTCGGTCTCGCCCAGGACGCATTGCCCAATCGCGTCAACGCGGGTGACGGGCGAATCGACGAACGAGAGGATGATGTCCAGGTCGTGGATCATCAAATCGAGCACGACGCCGACGTCGGTCGAACGAAACGTGTGCTGGCCCAGGCGGGCAGCCTCGAAATATCGTGGGCTCTCAATGTGCGGCGCGACCGCGGCCAGCGCGGGATTGAATCGCTCGACGTGGCCGACTTGTAACACAAGCGAGTGTCGGCGGGCGACGTCGACCAATTCGTCACACTGCCGGAGCGTCAGGGCCAGCGGTTTTTCGATCAGCAGATGTTTGCCGGCCTGTAACAGCTCGCAGCCGATCGCGTGATGCAGCGGCGTCGGCGCCGCCAGAACGATCGCGTCGACTCGATCGAGCAGGTCGCGATGATGGGCAATCGCCGCGCAGCCGGCTTCGGCTGCCACCGCCTCGCGGGCCGCGCGATCCGGATCGACCACCGCGACCAACTCGATCGAATCGAGCGCGGCGGCCAGCCGGGCGTGGAAGCGTCCCAGATAGCCGGCTCCCACCACGGCCAATCGCAGCGGCGTCACGCGGCTCTCCTTCGCTCTCGGCCACGACCGTGGCGGCCTTCCTGCTGGTTTTGTACGAAGCTCAACAGCTCGTTCACTTGCGGCACCAGCATCCCGTTTCCGCGCAAGATCTCGCGAGCATGGTCGAGCCCGACCTTGGCCCGATAGATCAGCCGGTGGGCTTCGGCCAGGGCCTTGATCGACTCCGCAGAAAAATTGTTTCGTTTCAGGGCCACAATGTTGATACATCGCGGCCGGGCGGGCAGCCCCTCGACCAGCATATAAGGCGGCACGTCGTGCAACACCCGGCTCATGCCGCCGACGAAGCTGTAGCTGCCGATGGTGGCGAAGTGATGCACCCCGACGCACCCGGAAATCGAAGCGTGGTCGTCGACCCGCACATGGCCGCCGAGCATCGAACTATTGGCGATGGTAACGTAATTTCCGATGCGGCAGTCGTGGGCGATGTGCGTGCCGGCCATCAGAAAGTTGCGGTCGCCAAGAGACGTTATGCCTTCTTCCTTGTGCGTGGCGCGGTTGATGGTCACACATTCGCGGATCGTGTTTCCGTCGCCGATTAAGACCTGCGTGTCGCCGCCGGTGAAACTGATGTCCTGTGGCTCGGCACCGATCACGGCACCGGGATAAATATGGTTATCCGCACCGAGCGTTACGCGACCGGACAGGGTGACACTATTCTCCAGCCGGGTGCCGCGGCCGATCCGCACGTCGGGCCCGATCGTACAGAAAGGCCCGACCTGCACGTCTTCATCGATTTCGGCCTGCGGATCGACGCAGGCCTGTGGAGAAATTATCGTAGCCATGACAGTTGCTCTGGGGCGCGTTCTACATTTTCGCCGTCGGAGACGCCTCCTACATTATCGCCGTCGGAGACGACTCCTACATCATGCGGAGCGCTTCATTGCGTCAAGCACTTCGTTTTCGGCTAATAGGGCCGCGGCCAATTGGGCGTTGAGACGATGTCCGCTGCAATGGGCCGTGATGGTGCCGATCACGTCGCAGCCGACCAGGGCCAGATCGCCGACCAAATCGAGTATTTTGTGTCGTACGCATTCATCGGGAAACCGCAAGGCGTTATCGATCGGACCCGACTCGTCAAACACCAATAGGTCTTTGTGCGTCGCCCGAAGTCCCTTGCCTTGGGAAACGAGCCAGTCGGCCTCGCACTTGAGCAGAAACGTGCGGCAAGGGGCCAATTCTGTCTGAAAGCTCTGGGGCGTAACGTCGAGTTGATACGTCTGCCGACCGATGGCATTATCGCGGCCGTAGTCGATGTGAAAGCACACGCTCAGGCCGCTGCTGGTGGTCGGGCTCGCCTCGATCCAGCAGCCCTCGTCGCCCAGCCGCGTTGTCTTGCGAACGATCATCCGTGACCGCGGCGCGGCTTGAATGACCGTGCCGGCCTCTAACAACGCCTCGACAAATGGGCCGCTCGACCCGTCGAGGCCCGGCATCTCCGGCCGATCGACCCACACCTGGCAATTGTCGATTTGCAATCCGGCCAGGGCGGCCAGAACGTGCTCGACCATTTCGACGCTCGCACCGCCGCGCGACAGTGTCGTGCGCAGCGGCGATTCGATGCGCTGAGCCGCGCGGGCGGGAATGTGGACCGGCTCGGTCAAATCTGACCGCACGAAGACGACGCCCGTGTCGGCGGAGGCGGGGCGAAACTCGACGCGAACGTCGAGCCCGCTCCAATAGCCGACGCCTTCGACCACTGCGGTTTGGGCCATCGTGCGTTGGTTTCGTGCGGTGTGCATCAAGCGGTTGGTATCATCCGAAGGGGCAAAACGGAAGGGCGGCTTTAGCAGGATCGCAACATTCGCCGCGGACGAAATCGCCCGTCGCGGCTGGCTGCTTACTTGAAGCTGTTGCGGGACTTTTGGCCGATGTTCGGCGCGTGACCCGGCAGCGTCCTCAGAATTCGCTCGGTAATGTCAACGTCGGCTTGAAAGATGATCGAGCTCTGAATCATCCGGGTTACGCTGGACGGAACTTTGGGGTCGGCGGTGTTGCGATCATATTTTAGCACCAGCACGATGTTGTTCCGCTTGGCGAAGGTCGCGACCGATCGGGAGATTTCCGAATAAACCTTGTAGAAAATTTTCGATCGCTCTTCGAGGAACCACTTACGGCTTTCCGAATTTTTAACGGCGAAGTCGGTTTGTGCCCGGCCGAACTCTCCCTGCAAATCGCGATATTCCTTCGATCCAACCTGGAACTCGCGGCCACTCAGACGAAATTTGATGTTTTCGGCCTTTTTTCTCAGCTCGCGCAGCTCCAAATCGGTACGCTGGCCCTGCTCCGCCAAGATTTTCATCTGGGACTTGTACCAGTAATGGTTCTTGAAGATGTGTTGAATGTCGACAACGGCGATTTCCTGACCGCGCGCATCGCTGGCAGAAAACGTCGCCGAAACGCCAATCACCAGAAAACTTGCCACGAGGGTGGCCATCGAGAAGGGAAATCTCACGTCAGCGCTCCTTGCTTGCTTGAGTGGTCGTCCGTGACCGAATGCGCCGCCTGCGGGACGGCACGCCGTGGGATGGGGGAGATCGACCGTCGCGATCCCCGATGACGCGGCATTGTGCCGAGATTCGCGCGGCGGGTAAAGGCCAGATTTTTCAGGAAAACAGGGCGGGCGGTGCAGTTCGCGGTTTGACCGCCTGGAATAGCAGCCCGAAGCGTAGGCGAGGATCGCCGCAGTTTTTCGACTCTTCCTCGCTCACGCTTCGCCTTAAGCTTTGGAGCTCTTCCTCGCTCACGCTTTGCCTTAAGCTTTGGAGACGCGATAAAAGGCGCTCAACTCGCCGCTGGCGAAGCCGTAAATTCGTCGCTCTGCGGCATCGCCGAGAAAAACAGGCCGGTCAACTCGGCGAATCGCTCCGGCAGCAGATGATAGAAATTGTGCTTGCCATCGCGGCGGGCTTCGATCAATCCGGCCACCCGCAACAGCGCCAGGTGATGGCTCACCGCCGGTTGGCTCTGCTTCAACAGATCGCACAGCGCCCGCACGTGCAATTCCTCCTGCTGCCGCAGATAAAACAGAATCCGCAGCCGGGTTTCGTCTGATAGCAGCTTGAAAAGCTGGACCAGTTGCTTGCTCACGTCATCGGACATCGAAGCGATGCTTTCATTTTGTCCCGTGTGATTGTGCCCCTTGCGATTGTTCCCTTGGTGAGTAACTGTGGGCGGCTGTGTCATAGCAGTACTCTCTCTCCGTCCGCGACGTGTTTCTTCAAGAACTAATTGCACCACCTGAGCACCTCGTTAAAAAGACTTGCTGGTATTACGTGTGAATGTCGCGGGCAATCTTGGCAATTCGTCGTGTCAGCTTGCCCGCGGACACGCTCCCCGTGGGGCTTGCCCTCGTCGCCAATGCACAACGAACCCCACCGACACTACGGGGGAAAGCCAACTGATGTTCGGTTAAATTAGGCCAGGTGCGAGGCTACGCACTCCTGCCGGATAAAGTTCCTAGAAAAGATGCAAACGACCGGCCTTCGCCCTCATAGTTCGCCACAGAACGTGGATGGACTAGTGTTCTTCGGAGCGAGCCTGACAGGTCAAATCAGGCTCTATTGTATTGTGCCCACGGGCGTCTGAAAAGGTCGCGGGCGGAAGATTTCCAGAAAAATCGTCCGTTTTCGCCGATTCGCCACAGCCGCGAGCGTGTCTGTTGGTGCTAGCAGCATACGTTTGCAGCTCTAATGTGGTACGAGCCATCGTTTGAAAATTATCAGCCGCGGGGCGCTAGCCCCCGGTTACCACCGCAATCTGTATAAACCGGGGGCTAGCGCCGCGCGGCTGATGGGCAGCGCCGCCCGATACCCGCAGCGCGCCACCCCAGGGCGGTTGCCCCCGCCGGCGCTGCGGATACCATAAAGGTCACCTGCGCGATCGATCCCCATTCGCCACCCCCATCTAGCCAAGGCTCCCCGCCATGCGTCTCGACAGCCGCAAACTATTCCCCTATTTCGCCCTGCTGCTATGCGTGGGGGCGTTGGGTTGGGTGTTTTCGCGCAAGGCGCCGGCGCCCGCCGATTTCACGTTTGCCAACGGCGACGACATCAAATCGGTCGACCCAGCGGTCGTGACCGGGGCGCCGGAAGGTCGTGTGATCGGCAACATCTACGAGGGCCTGCTGAACTGGGATCCCGAAGATCTGCATCCCGTGCCCGGGGTGGCCGAGTCGTGGGAGATTTCCGAGGACGGCAAGACCTATACGTTTCATCTTCGCAAAGACGCGCTCTGGGCCAATCTGGCGGGCGACACATGGCCGGTAACCGCCCACGACTTTGTTTATTCATACCGACGATTCCTCGATCCGCAGATCGCTTCGCAGTACGCGTTCATTCTTTTCTACGTGGAAGGCGCCGAAGCGTTCCAGCGCGGCACCAGGAAAAAGGGCGATCCGGTCGACGTGGAATTGACCGACCCACCGCAACAGGTGATCGACGATGGACGTCCGCACGCCCGCGGCGAAATGCTCCGGGCCAAGTTCGTCAGCGTCGAGGAAGTGAAGATCGAAGGCAGGAAGAGGCCGGCCAGGGTTTACACGGTCGAGGTGGACGGCGAGCAGCGACAATACTCCTCAAAAGCAGACAAACTCGACGACAAGTCGATTCGGAAGTGCCGACAGGTTCTCAACGACGTCGAATCGATCGCCATTCGCGCCCTCGACGACCACACGCTTCGGATCAAGCTGATCACCTCGGTGCCGTACTTCATCAACCTGATGGGCTTTTACCCGCTCTCGCCGGTCAATCAGCGGTGTGTCGAAACCCACGGTTTCCCGGCTTGGACGAAGGTCGAGAACCTGGTGACGAACGGCCCCTTTCTCATGGAAAGCCGACGATTGCGCGATCGAATCCGGCTCATCAAAAATCCGCATTATTGGGACCGCGACAAGGTTTACCTGAATACCGTCGACGTGTTGGCGGTTAGCTCGGATACCACGGCGCTGAATCTGTACATGACCGGCAAGGTCGACTGGATTCTCACGGTGCCGGCCACCGTCGTGCCGGAGTTGCTGAAACAAAAACGGGAGGATTTCAAGCCGGCGCCTTATCTTGCGGCCTATTTTTACCGCGTCAATACGACGCGGCCGCCTCTGGACGACCCACGCGTGCGCAAGGCCCTTTCGCTGGTGATCAACCGCCAAGAGATTACGGACAACATCACTCGGGCCGGCGAAGTGCCGGCGACCCATCTCGTGCCTCCCGGAATGGCGGATTACGATCGCGCCCGCCAACAGCATCGAAAAAGTTCGGGGGATTCCGCGGCGACTTCAAGAGAACAGGATATCAAGCGGGCCCAAGAACTCTTGGCCGAAGCCGGCTTTCCGGGCGGCAAGGGGTTCCGCAAGATCGAGTTGCTCTACAATTCAAATGAGACGCACGAGCAGATCGCGCAGTTGATTCAAGCCCAATGGAAAGAGGAGCTGGGAATCAACATCGAACTTGTCGGCAAGGAGTGGGGCAGTTATCTGGCGGATCAGCACAACATGGAGTATTGGATCTCGCGGACCGGCTGGATCGGCGATTATTCCGACCCGAATACGTTTCTCGATTTGTTTGTCAGTGATGGGACTCAGAACCAAACCGGTTGGAAAAATGCCGAGTACGACAAGCTCATCAAGTTGGCTGCATTTGTACGTCTCGACGATAGCGAGCGAGCGGGTGTCGAGAAGGGAGTGCGAGCGCTGCCGAACTGGTCCGCCAAAGAGCACGATCGCCTGCTGAGTGAAGCGGTAGACTTGGCGACACGCATGAAGCGCGCCGAAGTGTTGCGACAGGCCGAGGAGATTTTGGTGCGTGAACAGCCCATCATTCCGATCTATCATTACGTCTCCAAGGCGATGGTTCGGCCGTACGTGAAGGGCTTCTACCGCAATGTTCGCGACGATCATCCGCTCAAGGGCATTCGGATCGATCAAGATGCGAAGGCGCGATTTCTCAAGGGCGAGGGGGTACGGTGATAGGATTCCTCGCCAAACGGCTTCTCTGGATGGCGCTCACATTGTGGGTCGTCTTCACCGTCTCGTTCTTCCTGATGCGCGCCGTGCCGGGCGGACCGTTTAGTGAAGAGCGCAAGATCGACCCCTATGCGCTTGAGGTGTTTGAGGCGCGCTACAACCTCGACGAGCCATTGCCCGTTCAGTATTGGTTGGAACTCAAACGCACGGTGTGGCATGGGGATCTGGGTCTTAGCATCCGCAAGGTGGACTACACGGTTGCCGAGATCATCGCCGAGGGACTGCCGATCTCGGCCACTCTGGGGATTGTCGCCATGGCCTTTGCCTTGACGCTGGGCATTACCGCCGGCGTCGTGTCATCCGTGCGGCGCGGCACGGTCCTCGATTTTTCCTTAATGACCGTAGCGACCGTCGGTATCGCGCTGCCGAATTTTGTTGTGGCTGGTATCGCAATCGTTCTCGTGGTTTTCATTTGGCCCATCTTCCCCGCGGCGGGCTGGGGCGGTGTGCAACATGTCATCTTGCCGGCGTTTTGCCTCGGCGCGCCGTATGCCGCTTACATCGCCCGACTCGTGCGAACGGGGATGCTCGACGTGCTGGGTCAGGATTACATCCGCACCGCATATGCCAAAGGCCTGATGCCCCGTCGCGTCATCATGCGTCACGCCATGAAAGGCGCCATGTTGCCGGTGGCTTCGTTCCTCGGACCGGCGGTTGCCGGCATCCTTACCGGATCGCTCATTATCGAGCAGATTTTTGCCATCCCCGGACTGGCCTATAACTTCGTCCAGGCCGCCGTGCAGCGCGACTACACCGTCGCGATGGGGCTGGTGCTGACTTACACGACACTGCTGTACACCATGAACCTGTTGGTCGACATTTCCTACAGCTATCTTGATCCCCGCGTCAAGCTTGAATGAGCGCAATCTCCGAATCCAAATCCGACTTAGAACGCTACGACCGCATTCTTGCGGAAGCAGCGGCGATTAAGGGCGTCTCTCTTGGCAAAGACGCTTGGCGCCGGCTCCGCAAAAATCCCGTGGCCATGGTGTCATTATGGATTCTGGTGATTGTGTCGCTGCTGGCGGTCTTCACGCCCTTGCTACCGCTCCAGGCACCGAGAAAGGTTGAAACGTCCCGAGCCTTCCAACTGCCGACGTTCACCCAGGGCGGTAGCATCGACACGGATCGCATCGACGCACACTTCGGCGAGCAGGATCCGATCGACGCGGCGATGATCTCCGTGCGCGTCGCGATTTTCGACACCTGGGCGATTCCCTCGCTGTTTGGCACCGACGAGTTGGGGCGAGATCAGTTGTCGCGGTTGTTTTGGGGAGCCCGCGTGTCGCTGGTCGTTGGACTGGTTGCCACGCTCGTCTCACTTGTCATCGGCGTCTCGTATGGCGCGATCTCCGGCTATCTCGGCGGCAGTATCGACAACCTAATGATGCGGTTGGTCGACGTGCTGTACTCGATCCCCTTTATCTTCGTGGTGATCTTCTTGATTACGATTCTCAGCCAAAAAGATATCAAGGAAGCGTTGGAGAGTTACGGCATCGACCGCATTACCATCTTCTTTTTCGTCGTCGGCGCGATCTACTGGCTAACCATGGCCCGCGTGGTTCGCGGACAGGTGATCTCGCTCAAGAACGAACAATTCGTGGAGGCTGCTCGCACCATCGGTGGAGGGACGTTCCGCATCGTCTTTCGGCATCTGGTGCCGAATCTTTTCAGTATTGTTATCGTCTACCTTACGCTCACGATTCCGCGCGTGATGCTGTTCGAGGCCTTTCTTTCCTTTCTCGGGCTGGGCGTGCAGCCGCCGGACGTTTCCTGGGGATTGCTCGCTAACACGGGCTTCAAGGTGATCACGCCGATCAAGATCTACTGGTGGCTGATCGTGTTTCCCGGAATCGCCTTGGGAATGACCCTGTTTGCTCTCAATTTCCTCGGCGACGGGCTGCGCGACGCGCTCGACCCGCGGATGAAGAATCGTTAGGGAAAAATGGCATCGAGTTTTTACGGACGACAAAAGGCGAGCCCCGGGCGTTAGCCTGGGGGTATTACGTTTCGATGGAAAGAGGTTGAAACTCAAGAGAGGAATTACCGTCGGCCTAACGGCCGACGCTCGCCGGATGTCGCTCGGCGAGGAAGTTATTCCATTCCACTTTTTTACAAGCACATGTCCGAAAACATTCTCCAAGTCGACGAACTGGCGGTCGAGTTTAAGACCGATGATGGGATCGTTAAGGCGGTCGATGGGGTTTCGTTCGCGCTCGATCGTGGCGAGACGCTGGGGATTGTTGGTGAGTCGGGCTCCGGCAAATCGGTCACCAATCTGGCGATCATGGGGCTCATCCCGCAGCCGCCAGGACGAGTTACGGCGGGGCGGGCGCTGCTGAAGGGTGAGGATCTGCTGCAAATGTCGACCAGGCAGCTTACGAAGGTGCGGGGAAATCGCATCGCGATGATCTTTCAAGACCCGATGACCTCGCTCAATCCGTTTCTGTCGATCGCCGATCAATTGACCGAGGTGACGCGGATTCACCTCAAGCTGAGCTACGAGAAGTCGCTAACCCGCGCCATCGAGATGCTCGAACGGGTCGGAATCGCCGATCCGGGGCGCCGCGTTCACGATTACCCTCACCAGTTTTCCGGCGGAATGCGGCAGCGGGTGATGATCGCCATGGCGCTGCTGTGCAAGCCGGAGGTGTTGATCGCCGACGAGCCGACCACCGCGCTGGACGTGACGATTCAGGCCCAAATCCTCGAACTGATGCACGAATTGCAAGAGACCGAGGGCACGGCGATTATCCTCATCACGCACGACCTGGGTGTGATCGCCAGCGTCTGTCATCGCGTGGGCGTGATGTATGCCGGTAAGTTCGTCGAGAAGGCCGACGTCGACGGGCTGTACGAGCATCCGCAACATCCTTATACGCTGGGCCTGATGGAGTCGATTGCCCGGCTCGACGAGGAGGCGACCGCCAGATTGACGCCGATTGTCGGTCAGCCGCCCGACCTGGCCCATCTGCCGCCGGGCTGCGCGTTTCGGCCCCGCTGTCCTTATGCCGTCGATCGCTGCGCCGCCGAAGAGCCGCCGCTGGCGGACGGGCCGCACGGCGGGCAGCACGCTTGCTTCGTCGACGTGAGCACCGCCGAGCGGAAGGAGGTGGTCGATGGATAGCCGGTTGGAATCACAAGCCATGGAGATGCAGGCCCAAGAGATGGGCATGACGCGGACGCCGCTGCTCTCGGTGCGAGATCTGCGCGTCCATTTCCCGTTCAAACGCGGGTCGATTTTCAACCGCAAGCACGGTGTAATTCGCGCCGTCGACGGCGTCAGCTTCGATGTATATCCCGGCGAAACTTTCGGGCTGGTCGGCGAATCGGGCTGCGGAAAATCGACCTTGGCCCGGGCCATTCTGAATCTGATCCCCCCGACCAGCGGCTCGGTCCGCTTCGACGGAACCGAGATCGCCGGGCTGGGCGAGGGGGCGATGCGGCCGTTTCGGCGAGACATGCAGATGATTTTTCAGGACCCGTTCGCTTCGCTCAACCCGCGGATGACCGTGGGGGCGATCGTCGGCGAGCCGATGAAGATATTCAACCTGCACGACCGCAGCCGGCGCAAGCTGGAAGTAATGCGGCTGCTGGACATGGTCGGCTTGAATCCGCGGTATTTGAATCGCTACCCGCACGAGTTTTCCGGTGGGCAGCGGCAGCGGATCGGGGTGGCCCGGGCGCTGGCCGTGCAGCCGCGGCTGATTATCTGCGACGAGCCGGTCTCGGCCCTTGATGTGTCGATTCAGGCCCAGGTGATCAACCTGCTGATGGACTTGCAGAAAGAGTTGAATCTGGCCTATGTGTTTATCGCCCACGATCTGTCGGTGGTGCGACACATATCAGACCGCGTCGGCGTGATGTACCTGGGCCGCATCGTCGAGGTGGCCGATCGGCAGTCGCTTTACGAGAATCCAAAGCACCCATACACCAAGGCGTTGCTGTCGGCCGTGCCGATTCCCGATCCGAAATTGGAACGCACGCGCGAGCGGATCATGCTCAGCGGCGAAGTCCCCTCGCCCGAGCAAATCTACCCAGGCTGCCCCTTCGCCGACCGCTGCCCGATTGCCGAGCCGGACTGCCTGGAAGCGCCGCCCGCCCTGGAGGGCGATCTGCATCAAGTGGCCTGTATCAGAGCAGGTTAGTCGCTGATCGCTCCGCGATCGATACGTTACGTGAGTCGCTGATCGCTCCGCGATCGATACGTTACGTTCGCGGAGCGAACAACGACTATCCAACTACACGAACTCCACTTCCGGCCCGAACAAACTCAAGCGTAGCTGAAACTGCTTTCCATCTTCCGGCCGTGGGGCCTGGTCGGCCAGTCGCTCGAACTGCTCGGCCCATTCGGGATGCTCGCGGAAGAACTTCTCGATCGCGGCGCGGTCGGGGTGATCTTCGGCAACGACGATTCTGCCCTGTTCGTCCAATTGCAAAGCCAGATCGTCGAGCGTGTCGATGTGCGCATCTCGCAGGCCCTCGTGCAAAGCGTCTTGAAACGCTTCCAGCGCCGTGTCGAAATCAAAACGGGGCTCGACGCTGTTACCTTCGACGCTCGATCGGTCACTCGGCGAAAGGCCGGCGACCGACAGCGCCAAGTTCTCGGCGCGTCCGACGACGCCGGTCAAGCCGTCGGAGAACGTCTTGAGCAGCGTCGCGAACGGGGTATTTGCCGGCGGGCTCGGCGGCCGCGTGGCCGGCGATTGCTGGAAACTTGCGGAAGTTGGTGAAGAGACGCGCACGGCACCTTGATCGGCTGCCGCGATACGCCAGTTGAGAAAAACCGTCAGCGAAACCGTCATTCGGCCGGCCGTCCACCAATATAGGCAGCCTGCGGAGGCGAGGTGGTTCGTCAGCCTAAAAGTTGATCGCCAACGTGCGACCCACCGCGGCAGCTTGCTGCTGGACGTAATCGCGGTCCGCGTCGCTCAACCGCTCCAGCGGAAACGTCGAGAAGCGGCCGTTTTCTTTCAGCAGGCGAACCTTGCCGCCGATGAGGAGATACAGCCGACCGTTGACGTGCCATTTGCCGGTATCGTCGGTCCAAGTTCGCAGCGGAGCGGTAGCGCCAACGCGGACCAGGCTGGCCTTCGTCACGCTGATCGGTTGTGACTTGACCGACGCGATCACCACGCTGGCGGGCGTCGCCATGGGAGTAAGCGACGACGACTTTTCGGGCCTGCTGTCGGCCGGGGCGGCGGGCGCGGCGGGAGCTTCGAAGAGATCCTCAATGTCGACCGCTTCCTCTTTGACCGGCCGCGCCGGTTCGTCCGCCTTCTCAAAGGGATCGGCCGGAACCACGCCGAACGGATCGGCTGCCTCGACCGGCTTCTTTACTTCCGCTGCGGCCGGCTTGGCGTCGAATGGATCGGCCGCCGGTTTGGCAGCGGCCGGTTTGGCAGCGGGTTTCTTCGTCGGCGCCGCACCAAAGGGATCGTCCAGCGGATCGACGACCGGCTCGCTATCGGCCGGCTTGGCGTTGGCCTTCTTTTTCGGCTGGGCACCAAAGGGATCGTCCGCGGGCTTGGTGACCGCGGGGTTGGGTTCAGCTTTCTTGGAATCGGCCTTGGCACCGAAGGGATCTTCAAATGGATCGGCCGGCTTGGTGTCGACCTTTTTCTCGGGCTCGGGCTTTTTGCCGAAGGGATCCTCGAACGGGTCGACCGGTTTCTTCGTATCGGCCGGCTTGGTGTCGATCTTTTTCTTGGGCTCGGGCTTTTTACCGAACGGATCCTCGAACGGATCGACCGGTTTCTTGGTGTCCGCGGGCTTCTTGGTGTCGGCAGGTTTCTTATCGACTGGTTTCTTATCGACTGGTTTCTTATCGACTGGTTTCTTATCGACTGGTTTCTTATCGACTGGTTTCTTATCGACTGGTTTCTTATCGACTGGTTTCTTATCGACTGGTTTCTTATCAACCGGTTTCTTGTCCGCCGGTTTCTTGTCCGCCGGTTTCTTGTCCGCCGGTTTGGCCTCAGGATCGACCTTCGGCTTTGTTTTTGGTTCAGGTTTCGGTTGGGGCTTGGGCTTGACCACCGGCTTGGGCTTGACCACGGGCTTGGGCTTGGGCTTAACCACGGGCTTCGGCTTTGGCTTTGATGGTTCGGGCTTCGGAACCGGCGGCTGCGCGTCGGCAGAATCCGCCGGAGGGTCGACGCTGGCGATCGAGGATTTGCACGGCGCGCGGCAAGCCATGCGCGTCGGGCAGCAAACTCGATAGCTGCGACATCGGACTGCACGACGCGGCCGACAGCCACGTTGGAAGATTCGCAAACGGCAAGCCGCCGAGACATCGATCGTCATGATGGCCACGATGGCCCAAATCAGAGTCGTTTTTACAAAGCGTCGCATCGTTGGTTCCTCGCTCATTGCCCGATTGAAGGTAGGATATCCCAAGCCGATATCCTAACTTGCCTGGGCGCCGATCTCAACCATTTTCTCCCAGGCGTAGTCTGAAAACATCAGCCGCGGGGTGTTAGCCCCCGGTTCTTGTCGCCGTCTGGTATGAACCGGGGGCTAGCGCCCCGCGGCTGATCGACAGACTGTTTTTCGTGTCATCGACGCAACGCGAAAACCAGAAACGAGTTAGCACAAATTCCGCGACGTTCATGAATAATCCGGACTAGCCGCTAGCCAGAGGGGGCCGTTGGGCCGGCTGGACCAGCCAAACGCTGAATCTTGCCGCATTATCGCCGCACGTGCGAACTTCGGTCGCCGGCAAGCGGCGGGACACGGCTCCTACTTCTGCTTTGCTTCTGCACCAGCGCCAGGCCCACCAACGTCAGCACAATCCCCGCCACCAGCCAAACGCTCAGCGATTCGCCGAAAATCAGCACTCCCGCCAGCCCGCCCATGACGACCTGTGAGGAATTCAGCGTGTTGACCCGCACCACCGGGATCAATTGCAGGGCCTTGCTGACCGCATAGAACGCCGCGGCGTTGAACACCCCCGCGACCATCATCAGCGTCAGCGCCTCGGCCGAGGTCGACCACAGCAGCAAAGGCCCCGAAGCGGCCAGAGCCCACGACCCCAACCCGAGCACGCCCGTGCAGCTGATGACCACCAGCGTGGCCGAGAGAGAAACATTGCGGGTCACGGTCCGCCGAATCATCACTCCGCCGGCTGCATAGGCCAAGCCCGAGGCACATGCCGTAACGACGGCTCCGAGGACGATCAGCAGCGTTGCCTCGTCCTGCCTGACCGACTGACTCGCCTGCTGTGCCGAGACGCTGGCCAGGCCAATCGCCGAGATGAGCACCACAATCGCCACGGCCATGCGACGGCTAATCGGCTCGCCCAGCACGATTCTGCCCAGCACGGCTCCGCCCGTAATCAGCGTTCCGAAGCACAGCGTCACGCTCAGTGCCAATCCGCCCATGCTCAAGGCCCATTGGAACATCACGTTTCCGCCAACCTGCATCACCAAGCCGGTGGCCAACAGCGGCAGCAGCAGATTTCGCGGCGGCAGGGCCGGCAGCCCGCGCCGCGTCCGATAGACAATCAGTGTCCAGGAAATCAACGCCACCGGCACGGCCTTAATCGCCGCGACCCATACCGACCAGTTCAAGTCGCTCATCTGGTCAACGCGAAATCGATCGGTCGAGAGCATGTTCAGCGCAACATTGGCAATGCTGTACGAAACGGCCGAAAGCATGGCGAACAGCGCGCCCGACCACGCCGGCTGGGCATCGTGCGATGAGTCGGCGATCGGCGGCGGCGAAACATACGGGTTATCGTCTGACGGCATCAAAAATCCTCGGGTGACCGCCGGCGCTGCGGCGTGCAGAATCGACCATCATCCAACAACGCCCACAAGTTCACAAGCAGTCTCGTTACGCTAATCGCAAAATCCATTATTGGCTTTATGGAGGTTTTGGCCGCGGGCAATCGATTAAAACGGAGCGTCTTGAAGAAACGAAGGAAGGCAGAATGATGGTGGGCAGAATGATAAGGCGAGCGGCAGATGAGAATTTGCCTGTCGTATGCTACCGTCGCCAGACGGTGGATACGCTCAATCCACGCTCTGGCGAGCGTAGCTACAGGTAAGTTTTCATGTAGCCGTTCATGGAACCTGAAACAGAGAACCGCTAATGAACACTGATAAACGCTAATAAATCAGATCCGACGCGGGTCAGCACCGGATCGGCGCTCCCATCGGAATGATTCCTGAGTTGGCGGAGAATTTGAATTCGGGTAACACATGTGCCGACTGAAATGGACCGTTCAATCGCCATCTGTTTCACGACACTGCTCCAAACGGCTGACGTGTTACGAATTCGGAACTTCGTCCTTTCTTTCATTAGCGTTGATCAGCGTTTATTAGCGGTTCTCGTTTTCGAATTTCCCGCCCGCTCTCTGTTGTGGATTATCGTGCAGTAAACGGTTACGAAGAATCTGGGAACCGATCTAGCTGAGCAACATCTCCAAATCCGCGGCGTTCAACGTGCGGAGCAGGCTGCTGTCGGCCGAGATGATGGCGTCGGCCAGATTGCGTTTCGATTTTTGTAGTTCTAATATCTTGTCCTCGACCGTGTCGCGGCAGATGATGCGATAAGCGAACACCGGGCGGGTTTGGCCGATGCGATGCACACGATCGATGGCCTGGGCTTCGACCGCCGGATTCCACCAGGGGTCGAGGATGAACACGTAATCGGCCGCCGTCAGATTCAGGCCGTGTCCGCCGGCTTTCAGGCTGATCAAAAACAACGGGCAGTCGGGGTCGGTCTGAAACCGCTTGACTTTGTCTTCCCGTTTGTGCGTGCGGCCGTCGAGGTATTCGTAAGTGATGTTTTCGGCATCGAGATGGCCGCGGACGATGGAAAGCAGGCTGGTAAACTGCGAGAACACCAACGCCTTGTGGCCTTCGGCGATGACTTCTCGCACCTGCTCCAATAACACGTCGAGTTTCGGGCTGAGCTCTTTCGTCTTTGTTTTATCGAGCAATCCCGGGTGACAGGCGGCCTGGCGCAGCCGCAGCAGCGCTTCGAGGACGTGGATTTTCGACTTCTTGAGGCCCATCTTCTTGACCCGATCCGAAAGGTTGATGCGGTAATAGTCGCGCAGGGCGTCATACTCCTTGCGCTGCTTGGGTGACATATCGCAGAGCAGGGTTTGTTCGGTTTTCTTTGGCAACTCGGTGAGTACCTGGTCCTTCGTGCGGCGCAACATGAACGGCCGCAGCCCGCTGGCGAGATGGGCGAGCGAGTCGGCGTCTTTCTCGCCGCTGGTGAGTCGTTTGAACGCCGTCGAGCGGCCCAACATGCCGGGGTTCAGGAACTCGAACAACGACCACAGCTCGCCCAGATGGTTTTCGATTGGCGTCCCGGTCATCGCCAGCCGATGTTCGGCGTTGATCAGCCGAGAGGCCTTGGCGGCCTGAGAGGTTTGGTTCTTGATCGCCTGCGATTCGTCCAAAATAGCGTAGTCCAGCGGCATGTCCTTGAGCGTCACAACATCACGACGCAGCGTTCCATAGGTGGTGATCAGGACGTCAAAGCCATCGGACTCTTCGAGCCGAGACTTGCGGTCGGTGCCGGTGTAATTCAACATTCGCAGTTCGGGCGTAAATCGCGCGGCCTCGTCGATCCAGTTGAACACCAGGCTTTTCGGCACGACGACCAACGACGGCTTGCGGTGTTCATCTTTTTTCAGCCGCCGCACGCGGCGCGATTCCAGCAGCGCGAGCACCTGAACCGTCTTGCCCAGGCCCATGTCGTCGGCCAAACATCCGCCGAGACGCATCTCGCGCAGGAAGTGCAGCCAGCCTAGGCCTTCTTTCTGATACTGACGCAGCTCACCTCGAAAGCCGCGCGGCTCGTCGCACGGCTTAACGCCGTTGAACCGGCGCAGCTTGTCTCGCAGGGCGGCGAACGGCCGGTCGACCTGAACTTCGTCCTGCGCGCTTAACAGCGCATCGAGCAGCAGCGCCTGTGACGGGGCAAATCGTAGCGTATCGCCCTCGCCCTGGGCCATCTCGGCCAGATAACCGTATTTCTTCAGCCAGGCCTCGGGCAACATGCCTTGCGAGCCGTCGTCGAGGCGAATGTACTGATCCTTGTTTCGCACGGCCTTGAGCAAATCGGGCAGCGAAGCACTCAGGCCGTCGAAATCGAGCTGGCCGTCGAGCTCGAACCAATCGACACCGGACGTGACACTAAGCTTGAACGAGCCGGGGCGTCGAATCCGCACGCCTTCGGTCTCGACGATCCAATCTTGCTCGGTCAGCCGGGCGACCACGTCC
Source organism: Planctomycetota bacterium (assembly GCA_022564995.1). Taxonomy (GTDB): domain Bacteria; phylum Planctomycetota; class Planctomycetia; order Pirellulales; family JADFKK01; genus JADFKK01. The sequence continues at coordinate 18,463 of JADFKK010000108.1, forward strand.
GCCAGGTGCTTTTGGTGGAACGACAAGTCGAACTGATGGCCGGGGGAAGTCGTCCAGCGCAAGCCGGCTTCGCTGGCCCGCCGCATCAATTCGGCTTCTCGCTGCGGATCGCGAAGTACGGCACGGTTGGTTTCGGCATCGAAAAACCCGCCGGCAGCTTCGTCGAGCGCAACCTTTCGTTCGCCGTATAGAAAACCGACCGTGGCGCCCAAGTGCTTATTGGGAAGGTCGTAGTGTGCCTCGGGCGATTTGATTTCGAGTCGACCGGTCGGCGCCACTCGAATTTGCTCGACCTGCAGGCTGGGCGGCAGATCCATTTCAGGAAACCGCGGCAGGCGAAAAAGCGATTCCAGCAGTTTCTCGCGATCCGCGTACGGCACTTCCATGGCGCCCTGGGTCCGCTGGCTGACGATCCAGCCAAAGACGCTGGGGTCGGCGTCGAATCGGGCCAGCTTGTCTGCGTACAACACAGCCCCATCGGCCAGCAACATGACGACGTCGCCCAGCGGGATGCGTTCATCGCCGCGGACCAGCTCGCCGACAAAACGCCAACACTTCTTTTTCGGATCGTCTTCGACGCGGGGCCGAAACCGCCACGGCTCGTCGCCATCCCAGGTGAGCGGCGTGCCCTCTTCGGTCGGCAGCGAAGAATCCAACTGCCAAACGAATCGCCCCGTGGCACACAATCGCGGCAGTATGTCAGCGTACATGCCCGGCACAACATGGGTTCGGTTGTACGACTGGTAGTCGCTGTAATAGCTGTCGTGATAAAACTCGTCCGTCGGCCGATTCCCCAGCAGCAGCTCGATGAGGCGACCGTCTTCCTCGTTGGTGAATTCGGGGATCTCGTCGCGTCGGACGGAGAGCCTCTTGGTCTTGCCGAACTCGCCATCCTTCTTGGTCTCTCGCTGTTGCAATTCGACCACGAGTTTTCCTCGCGACGTGCTGGCGCCGACATCCAGCACGAACCACGCTTCACGCTGCTTCGCCGCACGGTGAGACTCAATCGCGGAACCGGTCGTGGCAAAGTCGGAAATCGTCTTGAGCTGTCCCTGCCAGAGGGCGGTCGGCGACGCGCGTTTCGACTTCCGCCGCGGAACCTGCTGATTTGAGAAATGGTTTTCAACACTCCCAGGGCCGATGGCCCGACAGGGACCATCGTAATCCCCGTCGTCGCCCCAGCCGTCATCATCGTCTTCAACTTCGTCGTGCTCGTGTAATACGTCGCATTCGTAAAACGTAACCCCCAGGGCGATTTTTTCGTGGTCGATTTCCAGCAGCGTCGCCCAAATGTGCTTGCAGAAATCCCCCCCGTCGTAGTGCGGACAGGAGCAAGTCACCGAGATTTTACCGTCGTCGGCGTGTGACCAGTCGACGTAGACCGCGTAGGGAGTGTGCTGCGACCCGGTGACCTTCGCACACACGTACTCCGATCCGCCGTCGATCAGTTCAACGCGGCCCGTGGAGAAATAGATCCGCCCACGACTCATCGTCATTGGCGCGAAAGAGTAGCTACAGGTCTCAACAAGGGTCATCGTGTGCCTCCGTGCTTGTGTAGATCGCGGACCGATCCGACGCGTTTGGTGCAAAAAGTGTTGCCGTCTGGGCAACTCTCGCGAGCATTATTACCGGTCGGCTGAGTCTTGGGAATGGCGATTTTCGCCACAGCATGACGTTGCGCGACGGTGGTTGGAAAGCGACTTGTCGGAGAGTACAATTGCTTGGGTGAGTTCCGTTGACGATTTCCGCCGAATCGCAGGAGTACCGACGATGCGCCGCTTTCCTCTGAGTGTTTCGCTGACCGCTGTGTTGCTGTGGAGCTCGACTCTGGCGGCGCAGGATCTCAAGCCGGAGACGATTCGCCGCGGCAAGCGAGCCACGGCGCTGGTCGTGCAGGGCAAGGGATTCGGGTCGGCGTTTTGCATCGACCCGGCCGGATTTTTCATCACCAATCAACACGTGGTCGGCAAGAGCGACACGGTGCGATTGGTGCTCAACACGGCCGAGGCGGATGAAAAAACATTCGAGGCCGAAGTCGTGCGATCGGACAAAACGGCCGACCTGGCGCTGCTTCGCATCAAAGACGCCGAAAAACACCAGTTCACGGCGCTGGAGATCGGCGGCGTCGACGAGTTGATCGAAACACAGCAACTCGTCGCCTTTGGGTATCCGTTCGGAACCGCGCTGGCGGTGAAGGAGAAGAAGTATCCCAGTATCAGTGTGAATGTGGGGCGCGTTACGGCGCTACGCAAAACCAAGGGCAAGCTCCAGCGCATTCAACTCGACGCCCAATTAAATCCCGGAAACTCCGGCGGCCCCGTCCTCAACTCGGCGGGCAAAGTGGTCGGCATCGTGCGCTCGGGCGTTCTGCGCTCGGGCGTCAATTTCGCCATTCCCGCCACTCTTTTGGACAGTTTTCTTGCCAAGCCGGAACTGACCGTCGCTTCGCCGACCGTGCCGTTTAAGGATCGCCATGAACCGCTGGAACTGACGATTCGCGCGGCGCGATTCTCCAAAGCAGGGCCACAGCTCGATGTCGAAGTGGCCGTGGGAAATGCCAAGGCCATTGCTCCTTTCGTCGCCGCGCGCACCGAAGACGCCGAGACGTACCGGGTGAGCATCGTACCCGTTCCGCGCCCTAAGGCCGGCGTGCTGCTGCCGATTGCGATCACGTTCTCCGGCGGCTCGGTGCGTTGCCAGACGCCCGACGGCGATGTGGTGCTTGACGGCAAGAAGTATCGCCTCAGCAACATCAGCCGCATCGAACGCAATGACAAAGCGAATGTTGTAGTGCTCAAGGACGGCAAGCAGATCTCGGGCAAGAAACTATCCGTCGGCAAGCTGCAGGCAGATTTCGGTGGATACATCTTGCCGTTGGATGCCGACCGGGCCAGCACGATTGTGATCTACCGTGTCAAGCCCGAGAGCGACAAGATCGCCTTTCGTGTCGTCGCCAAGCAAGACGGCAAAGTGGTCGCCACGGCCTCGGGAGTGATCTCGCTCAAACGGTCGGCCGCGGAAATTGCGAAAGCCGCCAACGCCGCGGCGCGGCCCGAGGTAAAGCTGCCCGGCGGCATCTACCAACCGCCCAAGGGCGCCTCGTCGTTCGAGGACGGCGCCGCAAAGGTCATCTATCAGATGCCGCACGCCTATACCCGTTACACGATTGCCGGTCGCGGGCGGTACTTTGTGTTTCACCTGAAAGAGGACAAGAAGCTGCTCATCATGGACGTGTTGACCGGCAAGACGGCCGCCGAGATCCCCGGGGTGATGGACGACGCCCTGATCGCCGGCAGCGCGGAGAAGCTCGTCATCGTGCTGCCGGGCCAGAAACTGATGCAGCGCTGGAGCCTGAAGACGTTCAAGCGAGAGAAAGTGGCCCAACTGCCGGGCCTGGGGACGACGCTTCGAGCGCTGATGGGCGCCAATAGTCGAGGTCCGTTGTTCTTGGGCGCGGAGCAAGCAACCCTGGTCGATTTGGAAACGCTCAAGCCGCTGGATGTGACAAAACAACTACACGTTGGCCCTAAGTCCGCGGTTCGCATGTCGTACGACGGACGGACGATTGCGGCGATTTACACCGGCGGAGGAGGATCGTATTCGCTCATGAGGCTGCGAGGAAACACCATTACAACCGGTAAATTCGGCTTCACGGGCAACGCGGTCCGCTGGGCCTGGCCGACGGCCGACGGCAGCTTGATCACGATGCCCGGCGGCGGGCTATACGACGCAAATCTGAATCTACTTTCGGCCAAATGGCTGAGCGGCTCGACGTTGTTTCCCACGGTCGACCCGCGATATTTCATTTCCGTCAGGTACGCTGCGGACAAAACGCGGGGGTATGTCACCCATGCGGCAATTTGCACCACGGCCGACCGGCGGATTGTACACACCTACGTCGGCATGGAAGAGATGGCGCCGCACGGAAACACGAATTCTCGCAACGGCATTTCCCGCTCTTTGCATTGGGGCTCAACTCACTTCCATTACATTCCCTGGGCGAACGTGCTGATCAGCATGCCGCTCGACAAAAAGCAGATCGTGCTGCGGCGCTTCGATCTGATGAAATCGCTGGAAGCCACCGGCATCGATTATCTGTTCGTCGATTCGGTGCCTCCCACCGAAGCGATCAAAGGTCGTGCGCTCAGCTACCAAATCGCCGTCAAAAGCAAACGCGGCGGCCTCAAGTACAAACTCGAATCCGGCCCAAAGGGCATGTCCGTCAGCAGCAGCGGGCTGCTCACCTGGAACGTCCCGCCCGACCTCGTCGAAAAAACGGCCCAAGCCATCATCACCGTCGCCGACGCCAGCGGTCAAGACATCTTCCACTCGATCCAAATGGCGGTGCGGGAGTAGGCATCGTTCGAGCAATAAGTGTCTCACGGAACGACACTCGGCGGCTACCATGTTTTGTTTCCCTCCGCAACCACACCAGCCCACCGCAGACTATGAAACTCGCCTTCAGCAGCAACGCCTACATGCACTTTTCGATCGAGGACACGATCCGCAAGATAGCCAGCCTCGGTTACACCGGCATTGAAGTGCTGGCCGACGTGCCGCACGCCTGGCCGGCCGGGCTGTTGGAAGAGCGAAAAGAGTCGATCCGATCTTGTTTGGCCGAACATAACCTGCAAATCGCCAACATCAACGCCTTCATGATGAACGCCGTGGCTGATCCAAGGCAGCCCTATTGGCATCCCGGCTGGACCGACCCCGATCCGCATTATCGGGCCATTCGCCGCGAACACACCAAGCGGGCGCTGCATCTGGCCAAGGAAATCGGCGCGCCGAACATCACCACCGAGCCGGGCGGGCAGCTCACGTCGGAGCAAAGCTGGGACCAAGCCGCCGACATTTTTTACGAAGAGTTCATGCCTTGCGCCGAGCTGGCCGGAGAGTTGGAAGTGCTGCTGCTGATCGAGCCGGAGCCGGAGCTGTTGATCGAGCGGTTCGACGAATACTTGCGATTTATCGACCGCGTCAACTCACCCTGGGTCGGGCTCAATTTCGACATCGGCCACGCCTACTGTGTCGGCGAAGATCCGCAAGACTGGGTCGGCAAGATGGCCGCGCACACCAAGCATTATCATTTCGAGGACATCGCCGACACACGGGTTCATGCCCACTTGATCCCCGGCCACGGCGCGATCGACTTCGCGGCCACGCTCGAGGAAATTGAAAAAACCGGCTACGACGGCTGGGTCACCGTCGAACTGTATCCGTACATCGACAACCCCGACGACGCGGCCCGCGAAGCCCGAGAGTATTTAACCGCCGCCATGGGGCGGCTGGGGATTGCTGTTGAATAAGTGGTCGTCTGCCTCCCCTGTTTGTAAAGCCGCGATCATTGGTCGCGCCCTCCGATGACCGCCCCACTACCCAAAAACCCGCCGCCCGGCGCGCTGCGAGCGCATCTCGAACTGCTCCGCCTGCCCAACGTCTTCACCGCGATGGCCGACGTGCTGCTGGGGTTTTGGTTCACTCACAGCGAGCGAACCGACGTGTTGTTGCTGCTCGTGGCGGCATCCAGCTCGCTGTATCTGGCCGGCATGGTGCTGAACGACGTCTGCGACGTGGCGCAAGACACGGCCGAACGTCCCGGGCGGCCCATTCCCTCGGGCCGGATCTCGCTGAGTCGCGCGCGAGGAATCGGTTGGACGCTGCTGGTCATCGGCGTGGCCTTGGGTTGGTCGGTGAGTCTGTTGACCGGCGAGGTGCGAAGTGGAATGGTCGCATCCGCTCTGGCGGTGCTGGTGTTTGCCTACGATGCGGTGCTGAAGCGCACGCCGCTGGGGCCGCTGGCGATGGGCGGTTGCCGGATGCTGAACGTCCTGCTGGGAATGAGTGCTTTCGGCGGCGCGTGGCAATCGTATCATGTGGTCGTCGCCGGCGGATTGGGGCTGTATATTGTCGGCGTGACCTTGCTGGCTCGTCGCGAGGCCGCCGCTAGCA
>JADFKK010000416.1 GCA_022564995.1 Planctomycetota bacterium
TCTCCGGCGACGGGCTGAAATTCAGCCGCAACGAATTGCAGATCATCATCAACGATCGCGCCCTGGCTCCCAATACGCCCGAGACGCTCACCGCCGCTCAGCCGGTGTTGGAGTCGTATCTCTCGACGCTCTTCGGCAGCAGCGATTTTACGATCACGCCCGAGGGTGATCCCCGCCGGCGATTTGGAGTGACGGTCACCACCTCCTCGCCGTTCGATTTGGCGGCGTTTCTGCAGGCGGCCGGTTGAGCAGTCGAACCGGCGCTCGTCGTCGCGTTATGCCTGCGGCGAGCGGAAGGGGTTGTTGTCATCGGAAACTGGCTCCGCGGACGGAGCAGCAAACGCAGCCTCCGCAGCGGGTGCGACCGCCGGAAATTGGAACACGGGGCGGCCGGAATGTTTCCGCCAAATGACGCGACTGTTGGCCCAGCCATCGCCAATACGAATTCCCTTCGCCAGTTGTACGGCCACAACCAGCGGCATGAGCGGAATCAATAGCGGAAGGTTTCGTTTGAACGAAGCCACAGGCCCGATCGGTTCGCCCGTCGTTGCATCGACCACCTGAACTCCACAAACGGCTTTGCCGGGTGAAATACCTCCCATGCCGTCCTTAAACAGGAACACCGTGATGAACAGAGCAAAGAGTCCCCAATCAATCAGGCTGAACACTTCTTCGCTGATCGGCCGCGACCCAATCGCCATGCCCAACGCAAACGCCCCGGCGACATACACGACGCGGAATAGGAAAAGGTCGATGAGATAAGCGAACTGCCGGCGATTGGCCAAAGCGTAATAGCATTTTTTGCAAGCGCGGTATCCGTAAAGACGCAAGTTCTTACGCATCTTCTTGTCGCGCTCGCAAACGGCACAGACTTGTGGCATGGCGATTCGTCTCCTGGGCAAGCGGCGTTTTTTCGCATCCAACGAAAAAGATTGGACGGCCGATTCTGATTCTAGGCAGCCAGGGGGAATGTGACAATCCGGCCAACGGTTATGATAGGGTCCGATATCGCTTGCATTGTGCCCTCTCGACAGGAGACAATAGGGCCATGTTGTTTCGCCCCCTGCCTGCTCGAAGGTGATGCCATGAATTGCCCTTTCCGCCTTCTGCTGTTAATCGCCGTCTTTTCGGCCGCCCTCTTGATCGGATCGTCTCACGCCGCCATCCATCCCGGGGACGTGGTCGAGGTCACGATGGCCGACACGCCGCTGTATCATGGGGACGAAGCGGTCGGCAAGATCGCTGCCGGGGTGCAGTTCAAGGCCGCGCGGGTGCAAGGGGGCTGGGTGGCCGGGTTTGTGACGCTGGGCGCGGATGCGAAAAAGACGACGCCCGGCTGGGTCCGGCTCACGAAGCTGCGGCTGATCGAGGCGGCTTCTTCGATCGAAAAGGCCACTGCGGCGCTCAAGGCGCTGGCGGTCAAGTTGGAGACGGACGCCGAGGGGCACGTCGTGGAAATCAACGCCGCAGGCAGCGAGATCGACGATGACGACTTGATCCACGTAGCCGCGCTCGATGAATCGCTGGAAACACTTGACTTGAGCGAGACCAAGGTGACCGATCGCGGGCTGGCGTATCTCTCGACACTGACGCGTCTGGAAAAGCTGTTTCTGGACGAAACCAAAGTCACCGACGCCGGCCTGCGATATCTCAAGCCGCTGGTGAAGCTCGACGTGCTGGCGCTGAGCGGCACGCCGATCACCGGCCGAGGCCTTGCCAACTTGAAATCGCTGACTAAACTGCGGGTGCTCAACCTGAGCGAGACCAAGATCAACGACGAACGGCTCGTGTACCTGGCCCCGTTTACGAACCTGGAAACACTGGCCTTGGTCAACAACGGCCTGACCGGCAAGGGCTTCAAGCATCTCAGCGGACTAACCAACCTGATCGTCATCAACTTTAACAAGAATCCCGTGATCGACGAAGGCCTGCCGCATCTGGCCAAGATGCAACGACTGCGAATCCTGCGGATGTACGACACCAAGATCACCGACAAAGGCAGCGATGCTCTAAAAGATAAGATCGGTAGTTTGGCGATTTTCAAGTAGGGTGGGCAGAGAGCTTTTAGCTATTTAGTCTCGTTCGGAAAATAAGTGTCGCATTCTTGCATGGTGAGCCCCAAGCGTTAGTTTTGAAGTTGCGTGAATCAGCCGCGGAGCGGCGACATCAAATAGCCTGGGGCGCGAGCCCCAGGAAATCGTGGTCGAATTATGTTCTGAAAGCCCCGGAGGGGCGACATCGGATGACGTCGCACTGTGTGTCGCCCCTCCGGGGCTTTACGCTGGATCATCGACATTATCCCTGGGGCTAACGCCCCAGGCTATTTGATGCCGTCCCTCCGGGACTAAGAATGTGCAGTTTCAAAAAGCGTAAGCGAGGGGGGATACAACCGCACGCGAAGAGTTCGACGCCCAGCGAGGGATTATCGGTGGCCTAACGGCCTCCGCTCGCCGAGCATCGTTTCGTTAGACATTTATTTCTCGATCGATGCTAAGCTGCAGGTTGAAGAATGACCTAAGACCGACGGACTCCAGCGGGAGAGGAATATGAAACTTAACGACATTTTGAGATTGAGCTGTCTTGGACTGCTCGTTGTCTCGTGGATTGCCGCGGCATCGGCGGACGACTCGGCGAAACCGCGCAAGCCAACGAAGACTCGCCAGCAGCTACTGGCGCGTGTCGAATCGCTCCAGGCCAAGGACGTTGCCTGGCGGAGTATTCCCTGGAAGACGTGCCTGCTGGAGGGGATTCGCGAGTCGCGCAGGCAGCACAAGCCGATCGTGCTGTGGATCTTTATCGATCGGCCCGTTGACGACGAGCGCTGCTGAGTGTTCGCCGGCGCCGCCCGTGAGGCGGTCTTCTCGAATGCCGAGGTCGTTCGTCGCGTGAAGGCGGATTTTATTCCGGTCGCCTTGAAGGCCGGCCTGGTCAACAATCCGCCGGTCGGTCCCGAAGGGGCGCTGTACCGCGAGATCGCTCGCTCCAGGCCCGCACCGCAAGGAATTTGCGTGGCCAACTCCGACGGCAAGGTGCTCGATTGGGTGCTCATGTTTGACGACGAGAAAAGCGTCGTCGGATTTCTCGACCATTGTCTGAAGCGGTACGCCGAATATCCCGATGCGAAAAAACCGGTGCCGGCCGAGCGTTACATGCGGTTTCCGAGCAAAAAACTAAGCGATGTCAAGGATACCCGTCAGGTGATTCGGATTCCGGATCGACACGCGGATGGCGCGCGCTGTCCCGCCAAGCCGGCCCTGCGAAAAGGCACGCTTGTGGGGCGCGTCGTCGGCCGCGCTCTGGACGACGCCGGCAAACCCTTGGACAACGTCGTGCTTCAGGAGAATTATCTCGAAGCCCGCTTTGAAGTGCCCCTCGAAGCACAAAAGCGGTTTGCCAAAGCTCTCGCCGACGCCGGCAGCAAGCGATTTAAGGTTCCCGCCGCGTTGGTCGCCGCGGTGGTCAGCCACGCTTTTTTGGGACAGCTCGACGTGAATCCGCTCGGTGGCCGAAAAATCGGCGGCAAGATCGATCGCCAGAGTTGGGAGTTTTGGGCACACCGCATCAGTGACGGAAAACAGAAGCCCGCCCGAGTTCGCATCACGGGCCGATCCGACGTCGCCGGCAGCCATGCCGACGTCGGCGGACGCAAGGACGGGAGGCGTTGGCAACACAGCGTCGAGCTCCGGTGGGAAGGCTATCTCGACGTCCAAGGCGATCGCATAACCCATCTGGTGCTGGAGGCCCATGGCCACGAACGTCTCCGTTGGGGCAATCCGCTCGCGAAGTTGACGACCAAGAACGTCATTCAACATCTTCCGGCCGGACGAACGCTCGACGTCGATTGCGGCGTCCGTTACGGTCTCATCGCGGTGCCCTGTTCCGCTGACGAAGTTGGCGAGCAGCCCGTTCGCGCCCGTCCCGCAGCCCGTCCAGCGGCAGACTCACAGGGACGATCGACACGCATCCAGCGAAAGATTCTTGCTAACAGCTAATCGCTAACCGCTGGCGCGACCAATGGTCGCGGCTTTACAAATCCCAAATCCTAAATCCCAAATCCTAAATCCCTCCGCCCATGACCGACCCCGCCGACAGCAGCCCCGTGCGTCCCCGTCTTGGTTTGTGGGATGCCGTGAGCATCATCGTCGGCATCGTGGTCGGCACGGCGATTTTTAAGACGCCGCATCTTATCTTCAGTTGCGTCGAGGGGCCGTGGCAAGGTTTGGGCGCCTGGGCGCTCGGTGGTGTGTTGGCATTGATCGGCGCGTTTTGCTATGCCGAATTGGCCACGACTTATCCTCGTCTCGGCGGCGACTACGTTTATCTGACGCGGGCGTTTGGCCGCCCAGTCGGTTTTCTGTTCGGCTGGGCGAATCTGACGGTGGTGCTCAGCGGTAGCATTGCAGCGATGGCCTACGCCTTTGCCCATTACGGCGGCCAGTTGTTCGGCCTCGATAAGCATCAGTCGGTCTGGCTGGCGATTGGATCGGTAGTGGTTCTTTGCGCGATGAATCTCGCCGGCGTCGTTTGCGGCAAGTCGGTTCAGAATTTTCTGTCCATCGTAAAGCTGGTCGGAATCGGAACGCTGGCAGTCGCCGGATTGGCTTTCGGAGGCAAGGCGTCGATGGCGGTGGTCAACGAACCGTGGGAGGATGGATTCGGGCTGGCGATGGTGTTCGTTTTCTACGCCTATGGCGGTTGGAACGATGCCGCCTTCGTCGCCGCGGAAGTTCGCGATCGTGACCGCAACATGCCGAGGGCACTCGTGTTGTCAATTACCATCATCACGGTGCTCTACTTGTTGGTCAACGCTGGGTATTTGTGGGCTCTTGGCTTTGAAGGGCTGCGAGCTTCGCAGACACCCGCGACCGACGTGCTCACTTTGGTCGCCGGTGACCTTGGCGGAAAGATGATGAGTTTGCTGGTGATGATTTCCGCGCTGGGGGCAATTAACGGGCTGATCTTCACCGGCTCGCGGATTTACGCCGGAATGGGCGCCGAACATCGGGTGTTTTCCGTGCTCGGCCGCTGGCATCCGACGCTCGGGGTGCCCGTCTGGTCGATTGTCGCCGAGTCGGTCATCGCGATCGGCCTTATTTTGCTCGTCGGCACACAGCAAGGGCGGGATCTGTTCGACGGGTTGTTGGTCCGCGCCAACTTCAGCGCGCTGAAGTGGAGCGCGGACGAATTTGAAACGCTGGTCGCCGGAACGGCACCCGTCTTTTGGACGTTTTTCTTGTTGACCGGGCTATCGGTTTTCATTCTTCGCTTCAAGCATCCCGATCTGCGGCGACCGTATTCGATTCCTTTCTATCCCCTGCCGCCGATTATTTTTTGTTTGACGAGCGGCTGGATGCTCTATCGCAGCCTCAGTTACGCCAAGATGCTCTCGCTACTGGGCTGGATTCCTCTGGCCGTGGGCGGGGCGCTGTATCTGTTCATCTATCTCGTTAACGTACTGCGACCGAAGCGAGTTTGATATGTAGCCGTCGCAGTGGTTACAATGACAGGCCGTTGATTGTTTCGATTCGTCGATCCCCTTAGACGGAGTCTTACCGTGAATCGCCTTCCGATACTGC
>JADFKK010000109.1 GCA_022564995.1 Planctomycetota bacterium
CAGCTGTTTCACTGGAAACACGCCAATTGCAGTCCATTAGAGACGGAACAAAAGCACCTGAATCAAAAACCGTAAATCACCCCCACAACCCCAAATTTTGAACAGCCCAGGCTAGCGCCCCGCGGCTGATTGACAGACTGTTTTTCGTGTCGTCGACGCAACGCGAAAACCAGAAACGAGTTAGCAAGAATAACGCGACATTCGTGGATAATTCGGGCTGGCTCATGCGGGTTCGGGCTGGCGCATGCGGGGCTTCGGTGTGTTGGATCACCACAATGCACGCCCCCTAATAGAGCGTATTTCTCAAGTTCCCCCTGAGGTCGATTATTTGTTGTAACATGTTTTTACGACATGGGTTATGATACGTAAGCCACCTCCGATCCATACTTTCGGTAGGTCCGGCGCGTTGCAATTCTTCGATTTGTTGGTTAAACTTGACCTTATCGCTACGACCGGTTTTTGTTGGACACTTGGTGGCATCTGAAAGCCGATCGCAGAAGCGAGATTTACGACCGGGGAGAAGGGCCGGCGCTGAGTTGCTGGGCAGATATTGGCCCGACTCAGGCCATCCGCGGCAAGCGATGCGGTTTGTCGTGGGCAAGAGAGACCAACACAGTCACACCCTGACACGGCGCAGGGGCAGTTTTCCGATTTTGGAATCATGGCCCACGCGCCCCCTCATGCGGCTACGGACTGCCGGTGGGATTGAGCGTTTACGAAGACAAGTCACGGACGACGCTCGCACCACATTTGCTCCCCGCCGGCGCCCTATGGCGGCGTCGTGGGCAGTCTGGAGGTCGCCAACTTTGATCACCGCAGCTACTCTCAGGGACCGCACCGCCAAAGACCTGGCCGTCATGGCCAAGAAACAAGGCGTCACCGGCTGGCATTCGATGCGCAAGGACCAACTCGTCAAGGCGCTGTTGCGCTCGGCTAGGGCTGGCGCCGCGCGATTGAAATCACCATCGAAATCGCCCGCGCACAAGGCGTCGAGCAAGCCGGCCACGTCGCGCGCTCGCTGTGCGCCAACCGTCCGAGACAAGCCGTCCTCGGAGCGGAAGAAGGCCGCGACGGCCAAGCCGACCCAATCGCCCGTCGTGCGTAAACGTCTGGAAGCGGTCCGCAACAAGCTGGCCGACACTAAGAACTTGGCCACGCCGAATGGCACGGCCGGCAAAGAACGCCTCGTGCTGTTGGTGCGAGATCCTTACTGGCTGCATGTTCACTGGCAGATTGCACCGCAAAGCGTCCAACGGGCCAAAGCGGCCATGAACCACTCGTGGCACACGGCCAAGCCGACGCTGCGACTGTTTGAAGTGGACGAACCTGGGGCAACGCGTAGCGAGTCGCGGGTGGTACGCGAGATCGAGGTCCACGGCGGCGTCAGTGACTGGTATATAGATGTTAACGACCCGCCCAAGACCTTTTGCGCCGAACTCGGTTATTTGGGAACCGACGGCTCGTTTCACCGGCTCGCCCGCAGCAATTCGGTGACCACGCCGTCCACCCGCGGCGGCAACAGCTTCGACCAACACTGGGACGACGAGGAGAATCAGTTCGATCGGGTTTTTGCCATGAGCGGCGGCGCCCGGCGCGATGCCGCCGAAGTGCAGGAATTGCTCGAGCAGCGGCTGGGCCGCCCTATGGGCTCGCCGATGGTGACCCGATTCGGTAACGGGGCCAAGGGGCTGTTGAGGCGCAACGGCCGCTTCGATTTCGACGTCGACGTCGAATTGATCGTCTACGGGTCGACCGAGTCCGACGCCTTTGTAACCGTCAAGGGCGAGCCGGTGCGGCTCTGCCCGGAGGGATCGTTCTCGATGCGTTTCAACCTGTCGGACAAGCGGCAGGTGATCCCGGTGGTGGCCAACAGCAGCGACGGAGTCGAACAACGGACCATCTTGCTGGCGGTCGAGCGAAATACCAAGGTCATGGCCCCGATCATCCGGGAATCGACGGGGTAACGTGTCCGACGACATCTCCAAAATCCTCCGCCGCTTTGAGTTTGTGCCGGGTGAGGTCAATGTCCGCGTCGTCCAGGGCGACGACGGGCGCGAAAAGATCCAGGTGCGTCTCGACTTGGGCGTGATCCAATTGGAACTGGACGGACGGCCCGATGGCACGCAGATCAACGATTGCCCGTCGTGGCTCGACTTCTACCGCGCCCGCCAGCAAGAGTACGACCGCGAGAACCCCGATTCGGCCCCGTTCACCCTTGAGGCCGAAGACTGCCAGCATCTGCTTCGTGAGGGGATCCAATACTATCAGCGCTATCTGAGCTTCTGGCACCTGGGCCGCTATGAGTTGTGTGCCCGCGACACGGGCCGCAACCTGCGACTGCTAGCATTCGTGTGCGAGTTTGCCCGCCGCCCGCAAGACAAGTTGCAATTCGACCAGTGGCGACCCTACATCACGATGATGCACGCCCGGGCCGCCGCCGCGCCGCTGGTTGAGTTAGGCGACGTGGCGGCGGCGATCAAGGTGATCGAGGCGGGAATCGGCGGGATCGAAGCGTTTTTGCAGCAGTACGACCAGTCGCATCGGTCCGATGATTGCCAGGAATTGGTCCATCTTCGAGCCTGGCGAGACCAGCTTTCCGAAGAGGCCGCAACTCGCCAGATCGAGACCGACCAGGAAGGTCAGCCGCAACTGGCTCACCCACTGACTTCGATGCGGGGCCAACTCAAGGCGGCCGTCGAAGCGGAGCAATATGAGGAGGCGGCGCGGTTGCGCGACGAGATTCGCAGCTACGGCCGCTCGCCTCTGCCGCCCGGCCCCAGCGACCTTCTCGGCGGATAAGTCGTTGTTCGTTCGACCGCCGGAATCGGATTGACTCACTCGGCGGAACCTGTCAGGTTGGTCGCGACAATTCTTGGATATTCGGCGACTTTCCAATGTTAGTGGCGAGCCCCGGACGTTAGTGGCGAGCCCCGGACGTTAGTGGCGAGCCCCGGACGTTAGTGGCGAGCCCCGGACGTTAGTGGCGAGCCCCGGACGTTAGTCCGGGGGGTGATATTTGTTTAGACATATCGGACGATTTGTCATTGGTCATTGGTCATTGCTTGAAGGTTGCCAAATGACAAATGACAAATAACATATGACCAATAACAAATTCGACGCATCGGGACCGCCGACCATAGCTTCCCGCTTTCCCGAACTGTGCGACTGAGGAGCGGGATCCGATCCGATCTTCTAAAACAATCCAAAACCTAGGGAGCCTCACGGATGAACGCTACGCTTTTTGTCGTTGGACTCGCACTGCTGACCGCGGACCCAGCCTCTGGATCCACACCGAAAAAAAGCGGCGTCGGCGAGGGGGTTGCCGGCAGCTCACGATTTGATTCTGGCCGTGCCAGCCCCGCGGTGCCGCTCGATGCCGACGATAATGTCAATGTCAAAAACGGCGCACCGGCGAAATTGCGTTTCAGCGGCGATCGCTTCGGATCCGCAGCGCGAACTGCCAAGCCCGATCCGACCAAGGCTGCTGCGACGGATCGCTTCCGCTCTGCCGCATCGAAAGTTCCCCCCAGCGATGAACCAGCGGCCAAGGGTATCTCCGCGGGCACGGCCGAGCCGCTGGTGCCCATTGAAAAAAGCCCAATTGAGCAGGAAGGCATTGTCGCGAAGGAGCAGCCGGCCGACGTTGAATCCCCGAAACATAAACCGAAAAGGAAACTGGCCGCGCTCGTGCTGGCCCAGGCTCTTGCGACGCCCGACAAAGAATCTCTTGCCGGCCGGCCGCTCTCGCTTCAGCAGGCCTTCAGTTTGGCCGCCAGTGCGGTTGATCGAATCGACGTGGCCGGAGCGTATTGGAAACTCTCGGCCACCACGGCTGACTATCACCTGGCAATCCGCCACCACCGGCGGCTGGGAGAATTGCAAAAACTCGTCCAGCAGCATGGGCGGGCCAACGATGCGGCGCTGTTGGCCGCCGCGATGACGGCCAGCAAGGCCGGCGTATACAAGATGCACTTCGAGGCGGTCGCCGCCCAGTATCAATTGGCGACGCTGCTGCGCCAATCGACGGCCGACTCTTTGCCTTGGGCTGAAGACCTGCCCTTGGCGGCGGCCTATCGCACCAACTTCACGTCGATCTTCGCCACCCGACTTGCCCCGGCTCGAGCGCGGCTGATCGATCGCACGCTGCCGATTCGCCTGCAAGAGATTAACGCCCGGGCCGACGCCGTGCTGGCCGCCGACGAGTCATTTCGATCGCAGCAAGACGCCTACCGCTTGGGGCAGATCTATCTGCCGGCGGTGCTCTCGGCCGACGCCTCGCTACGAGGCCAGTGGCAACAGTTCGTCGTCGCCGTGTACGCTTATAATCGGGACATCCTCGAATATGCCGGCATGGTCGGCGGCGCCACGGCCAGCGACGCCTCGTTGGTCGGGATGCTGATCGACGTCAAGACCACGGCGGCCCCGCGCTGGATGCCCAAGCAGCAGCCTACGCTGGCCGAGCCGCTCAAGTCGGTGCTGAGGAAGTAGCCGGCGGTTGTACGCCGCGTATGCCGTGAGTTTTCCGCCAAACGGTAAGAAAGGCGGGAAGGTGCTGCGCGTCTCTCCGCTGCGCCGAATTCATCATTCATTATTTGTCATTCGTCATTGGTCATTGCCAACTTTCAATGACGAATGACAAATAATGAATGATCAATTTTTCGACTGCTCTAGGGCGTATCACCCCCGGACTAACGTCCGCGGCTCACCGCTTGAAAAAAGGGGACGCAGCTCTTTTTCTGGAAACGAGCTGCGTCCCCTTTTCTCATTCCTTGCCCGATCCACTCGCCCAAGTCGAAGCGCTCACCTTCGATCTATTCGGCACGGTGCTCGACTTAGGCGGTAGCCTCCGCGGGCCGATCGACGAGCTGCTGCGATCCGTGGGCGCCGCGACGTCGGCCGAGGCATTCTGGGCCCAGTGGCGCGCCCGGCAGCGGATTGAGCAGTATCAGGACACGATCGTGATGCTCGGCCACAGCGGTTATCTGGAAACGGCCCGTCGGGCGCTGGTCTATACGCTGGAGCTGAACCACATCGAGATGGACGCGGCCGCAGTCGATGGGCTGATGGCCGCCTGGCAGCAGCTCAGCCCGTTTCCCGAGGTGTCCGCCGCGCTGCCGCGGCTGCATGAGCGATATCGACTCGTCGCCCTCTCCAACGGCAATCGCCCTTTTCTTGACCACTTGGTCGCCAACCGCATTGGTCACCCGTTCGACGAGGTGATTTCGGTCGATGTGGTCGGTGCCTTCAAGCCGCATCCGGCCGTCTATCGTCGTGCCGCCCAGATTCTCGCGCTGGAACCGCAGCAGTGCCTGATGGTCTCGGCCAATTCCTTCGACGTGATGGGCGCCCGCGCCTGCGGTTTTCGGGCGGCCTTCGTCAATCGTCTGGCGCTGCCCTACGAAGATTCGCCCTATCGGCCCGACGTAACGGTGAGTGACTTCACCGGCTTGGCGGATGCGCTGTTGTGCGGGTGAGGTCGTCTCGCTTTGCGGAAAACACCCGCATCCGCCGATGCGTGTGGTTTTGCGACAGACAGTTTTTAATGGGAATATGCTTGCATTGCGTTTTTCGGCGTGTTATCGTAATGCGGATGGTACGAAAAACCGTTTTTTGATGTTTTTTTCGGCTGTCTCGATCTTGGGCGGTATACTGCCCGCGGATGAAAATGGCACATTGTTTGTTTAACGGCAAGCCGCAGGCGACTGCGTTCCTGAACCAGGCATCCACTCAAAACACAGTCGCCGGCGGCTTGCCGTTAAACGAGTCATTCATACCCGTACGAAGTATAACCCGCTGGTTGGTGCCCAAGGAATTCACAGTTTTCACAGGTGGGATTGCTGCTATGTCGAGGCCAAGGGCCCGGCGGTCCGACAGCGCCGGCAGCGTTAGTCACCCCGCGATCGTTCGTCGAACGGACGTTCGGTGTCGGATCGGCAGGCCCCTTCCAACCCCTCGTTAGAGCCGCGTTTTCGGCTCGATTTTCGGCCCTGCGTCGGTTTTTCGTAAAATTTGTATTCTGGGCAAAAAAAATGCTTGCAAACCGCGAGATTTGTGGTTAGTGTCAGAGTCGTGACGCTTGGGCCGGTTTTCCGGCGTGCGCGGGGATCCAAACGGTTACGCTCTTCGAGTAACACGTTCGCAGGGAGTTTCGACTAATGGCCATGCATCGACGATCGATCGTTACCGCTATTGTGGCGGCCGTACTCATTCTTATTGGCAACTCCCTAAACGCCGGGTTGATCAACCACTGGAGGTTCGAGGAGGGATCCGGAACAACGACGGCCGACGCGGGTTCGGCCGGAGCCATCGGAACATTAATGAACGGGGCCGCCTGGGATACTACGGAGTTTGCGCCCATCGGTTCGACGGCGTCCATCCGATTTGATGGTGACGACGACCGGGTTCAGGCTACCGGCTACAAGGCGCCTCTCGTTCAGGGCACCTTAGATCGGACGTATGCGGCATGGATTAAGACCGCGCCGACGAATGACCAAAACGATGGCATTTTTGGCATGGGGACGAACACGGGCGGTCTAAAGTGGACCATTCGCACGCAGCGCCAAAATGGGCCCGTCGATGGGAATCTACGTGTTGAGGTCAACGGCGGCTACAAAACCGGCACGACGGTCATCGACGACGGCGAGTGGCACCATATCGCGGTGACCTGGACCGACGATGGAACGCCTGATGTGAACGACGCTCTTCTGTACGTTGACGGCGTGTTGGAAACGACCGACGCGGTTCTGGATGAAACCATGAACACCGCGAATGGGATCGACGTGCGGCTTGGAGAATCGGTCAACGGCCGCAACTGGGACGGCTGGCTCGACGACATGCGGATCTACGACGAGGTACTAGACGCCGACGCGATTTTCGCGTTGGCGAACATCCCCGAGCCATCGGCCATCGTGCTCGCCGCCTTCGGCCTGCTGGGGCTGCTCTGTGGCCGGCGACGACGGAGGAAATAAAGCTGTAGGTGCGGCGCAGATCGAGAAAACCCCTCATTAGAGCGGGGTTTTAAGCCCGATTTCGACTATTGTAAGGAGTTTTCGACAATGCCGTTGAAATCGCCGAAATCTAGATTATCCTTATGGTTGTATCGTTTGGGTCGGTTGGACGGAACGGGCCGACGCTTGAGCGGCTGCTGCTCCTCTTTTTCGAAGGAAACATGCATCATGAGACACAAATTGGTCGTCACCGCGCTGGGGTTCACTTTGACACTCTTGCTCGTAAGTGCCGCGCCCGCAGCACTGTTGGGCACACTGCACCATAACTACGAGGCAGGGAACAACCCATTGGACCCGGCCTTTTGGGAAGACTTGACCGCTGAGACGGACGACTTGACGTTGACGGGCCAAACGCGCTCGGCCGACGCTTCCGCGCCAGGTGGTTTCGCATACACGTTCGACGGGTCCGGCAGCGCGACGGTTCCCAACACAGCCAGCTGGGTTAATACCGCGAATTTCGATGTTTCATTTGAAGTTTGGTTCAAGCCGGCCAATCTCGTCGATGAGGGCGATCTCGGTGAGGTCATCGTCGAGACCGGCGGCAATAAAGGATTGGCGATTGTTCTGGACGGGGACCAGCTCAGGTTCACGCATGGAAACGCCGATGGCGACCACCTGATCGAAACGACCATCACCGCAGGATCCTTCATCCAGGTCGTTGGTGTCGTTAATAACACTGGCGGCAATGTCTCGAGTCTCTACGTGAACGGCCTTCCCGTAGGAACCCCCGACACCACAGAGGATTGGAAAGGCACAGGAAACGCGGCCGGAGTTGGCGGGATCAACGGAGGAGACCAAACTGGCTCGTATGGAAACACGGGTATCGGGATGTTCAGCCATTTCAGCGGTGACATCGCGATCATGCGTATGTACGACGGCGCGTTAACCGACGCAGAAGTGCTCAATAACTACAACGAAGTTGTGATTCCCGAGCCTTCGTCTTTGCTCCTCGCCGCCCTCGGCCTGCTCGGGCTGCTCTGTGGCCGTCGACGCCGCCGCTAGTTGACTCGAGCCGACGTATTAAACCAGCCAACCCAACCGCCGAGCGATCAACTCGGCGGTTTTTTCGTAGATTTGCGGTGCTCTGGGCCGCGCGGATTGCGGCCTTTCCCTCGATATGGGAACGTCTCCTTCTTCACGCAATTTCCAGCGAAGGATGCCGGGAAAACTTTTCATTTTCAATAAATTCGTGTAAGATAGGTGGGATCGTGTTGGACCTTCGTTTCCGCTGTCAGTTTGATCGATTCAGTATCTCGTCCGTGCGGCGCACGAAGGTGCCGAGACAGCTCCCGCTGTTCAGACAAAGGATCTTGCCGTGCCCCGCGAATTTTGGAATCCGGCGCGACGCCGAACCAGCTTGCACGTCGAACGGCTCGAGACCCGTCAGATGCTGGCGACCGCGCCGGTGATCAACGAAATCATGGCGATCAATGCCACGGGGCTGTCGGATCTGGACATGGAAACGTCTGACTGGATCGAAATCCATAATCCCGATCCGACGCCGCTCGATCTGACCGCTTGGCATCTGACGGACGACGAGGACTGGCTCGAGCGGTGGACGTTCCCGGCAGGGGCCACGGTTCCAGGAAACGGGTATCTTGTGGTCTTCGCCTCGGACAAGGATCTGACGTCCAACCTAGACGAGCTGCACACGAACTTTCGACTCAACGGCGGCGGCGAGTTCTTGGCGCTGGTCACGCCGCAGTTGGAGATCGCCCACCAATACAATCCGTTTCCTCCACAGCGGGCCGATTTCTCGTACGGTCTGACGGACGCCGGGCCGTTGTACTTCGCCGAACCGACGCCGGGCGCGGCCAACGGCGAGGGGTTCGTCGGCTTCGTCGCCGACACCAAGTTCGACCACGATCGTGGTTTTTACGATGCGTCCGAGACGTTCGTGTTGACGATCACCAGCGAGACCGTCGGGGCGACGATCTACTACACGACCGATTTTACTGAACCTGCGCCGGACAACCCCTCGGCCATGGTCTTCGATCCCCAAACGCCCATCCCGATCATCACGACGACGATCGTTCGGGCGGTGGCCGTCAAAGAGGGTTTTGAGCCGTCGAATGTCGATACGCAGACGTACATCTTTCTGAGCGACACGATCCACCAACCGACCAATCCGGTTGGCTTTCCTTCAACTTGGGGAAGTCGATCGACGGACTACGAAATGGATCCCACCATCGTCAACGACCCGGTTTGGGGGCCCCAGCTCGAAGCGGCCATGCGAACGCATCCGACGATTTCGCTGGTCATGGACAACGACAGTTGGTTTGACAGGACCGAAGGGATCATCGCGAACTCGGGGCAACACGGCGACCAGTGGGAACGGCCCATGTCGATCGAATTCTTCGATTATCCCGACGGCGAACAGATTCAGGTCAATGCGGGTATCCGCATCAACGGCGCCGCCAGCCGCGGCGCCAACCGAGGCGGTAAACACAACTTCAGGGTCGTCTTCCGCGAAGAATATGGACCCCGGCGACTCGAATTCCCGCTCTTCGACGAGCTCCCCCAGATCACATCGTTCGACAACTTCATCTTGCGTGGCGGCAATGGCGACTCATTCGTCAATCCGGGCGTTTTTCGGCGGGCTCAATACATCCGCGACCAATGGCATCGTGACATGCAAACGGCGATGGGCAATCCGACCGCTGCCCAGGATTACGTCCAGCTTTACATCAACGGCCTGTACTGGGGCCTGTACCACACCATCGAACGCATCGACGACGAATTTCTGGCCGACCACTTTGGCGGCCAGGAAGAAGATTACGACATGATCAAGGACAGCGTTGCGGAGGAAGGCGATAAGGTGGCCTGGAATGCGATGCTGGCCATCGCCAACGCCGGAGTTTCAACGCCCGCAGCCTATGCAGAGATTCAAGAGTATCTCGACGTCGACAGCCTGATCGATTACATACTGATCAATTTTTATTCCGGCAATGACGACTGGGGTAGAAAAAACTGGCGTGCCGCACGACGACGTGAGCCGGGAGCCGGCTTCATATTCATCGTTTGGGATTCGGAGCGAACCGACCTCAACGCGCTGAGTGGAGGGTCCGTCAACAAGAACGTGACCGGCACGAACGTGACGGACACTCCCTCTCGCATCCATCAACGACTCACCGCAAATCTCGAATATCGACTGCGGTTCGCCGATCGAGCACAAAAATTCTTCTTCAACGAGGGGCCGCTTTCACCCAGCGGGGCCGAGGAGTTATTTAACGCTCGAGCCGATGAAATCCGAACCTCGATCATTGCGGAATCGGCCCGCTGGGGCGACCTTCACACGGCGACACCTCGCACTCAAGACGACTGGGAAAGTTATCTAAAACGGGAGATGAATACCACCTATTTCCCCTTTCGGTCGGCGATTGTGCTCGGTCAGTTGAATTCTCGCGGCCTTTACCCCAGCACTGATGCCGTGGAATTTACCGTGAACGGTGACCTGCAGCACGGCGGACAGATCGTTCAAGGTGACGCGATTGACATGACCGCGCCGCCGGGGACGATTTATTTCACGCTCGACGGCAGCGATCCGCGGCTGGAGGGCGGGGCCGTCAATCCCGAGGCGTCGGAGTTTACTGGATCGCCGCTCGAACTCAACGAGACGGCCATTGTCCAGGCGCGCGTGCGAACCGCCACCGGCGAGTGGAGCGCTTTGAGTGAAGCGTTGTTCTCCATCGGCAGGCTGACGTTGGCGATTAGCGAGCTGCATTATCGTCCGGCCGATTGGCCAGAGGGGACGGCGGGGGATCGGGATGATTTCGAGTTTATCGAGGTGTTTAACTACGGGACGGTGGACGTCGAATTGGACGGCGTGCGGCTGGTCGACGGCGTCGATTTTGATTTCTCGGGTAGCAGCGTGAGCAGCTTGGCGCCGGGACAATACGGCGTGGTGGTGCATGATTTGGCGGCGTTCTCGACGCGCTACGACACGGACGGGATGACGATCATCGGTGAGTATCTTTCTTCTGGCGACCAACTCAGTAACTCGGGCGAGAAGATCGAACTGGTCGATGCGTTCGATCAGACGATCAGCAAGTTTCGCTTCAAAGACGGCTGGCATAAATTGACGGACGGCGAGGGTTTTTCGCTAACGCAGATCAACCCCAGCAACGCGGACGCCGACTTGAGCAACTCGGCGGCTTGGCGGCCCAGCAGTGAGTTGCACGGCTCACCCGGTCGGGCCGATTCCTTGGCGGCGCCCGCGCCGGGGGCCATCGTCGTCAACGAAGTGCTGGCTCACAGCGACGGCGGCGGTGTCGGCGATTGGATCGAATTGCTCAACACAACGAATGCGCCGATCAACATCGGCGGCTGGTTTCTCAGTAATGACCGCCTCAGCCCACTCAAGTACGAAATCCCACTTGGCACCACGCTCCCCGCTGGCGGCTTAGCCACCTTCACTGAGTCACAGCATTTCGGCGCATCCTTCGCGCTCAGCGAATCGGGAGACGAAGTCGTCGTCCAAGCAGCGTCGGGCGGCGCGCCGCTCGGCTTTCGCGCCCGCGAAGATTTCGACGCCAGCGAAATCAGCCGCACGTTCGGGCGCTTCATCAAAACGACCGGCGGCAAGGATTTCGTTTCCATGGAAAACGCCACGTTTGGCGCCGCAAATTCTGCCCCGCTCGTCGGGCCGGTCGTAATCCAAGAACTGATGTACAACCCAGGCCCCAACAACGGCAGCGAGTTTATCGAGTTGATGAACATCACAGACGCGCCCGTCTCGCTGGCCGGTTGGCATTTTTCGGCGATTAGCTTTACGTTTGCCAACGACGTGATGATTCAGCCCGGCGAGTTGGTCGTCGTCGTGCCGCTGACGCCCAATGACTTCCGCGCGTCGCACAACGTGCCGGCCGGCGCTCGATTGTTCGGCCCTTATCTCGGCTCGCTTAACAACGCCGGCGAGAGCCTGCGGCTGAACAAGCCGGGCCAACCGGAAGACGACGGCTCCATCCCCTCGATCATGATCGATCGGGTCAGCTACGACGACAAGGCTCCCTGGCCGGTCGAGGCCGACGGAACGGGCGTGGCGCTACAGCGCAAACAAGTGGACGGCTACAGCAACGAGCCGACGAACTGGACGATCACCTTGCCGGGCGGAACCCCGGGCGATTTCGCCATTCCGCCAACGGTCGTCGAAGTGTTCATAAGCGGCAGCGATTGGTCACCGGCCATGCTCGACCAACTCGGCGGCAGCGGTTTTTCAATTCCCGCCGGAAGCGCCCAATTGCAAACACTCGCCTGGACCGGCCTCGACCAGATCAGCGTCCGTTTCAGCGAAACGGTCGAGGTCACGATCGCCGATTTGCGAGTTGCCGGCGTCAATGTGGGCGATTACGACGTCACCGATTTCAATTACGATGATGCGACGTTGACCGCCACCTGGAGACTTGGCCAATCGATCCGCGCCGACAAGCTGCTCATCGAACTAAGCGGCAGTGTGAACGATGGCGTGCGCGACGAATCGGGCCTGCCGCTCGACGGGAATTGGACCAACGCGACCAGCACGTTCCCCTCGGGCAACGGCGTCATCGATGCTGACGATGCGTTCCGCTTCCGCATCAACGTCGTCGCCGGAGACGTAACGGGCGATGGGCAAGTCGTTCGGGACGATCTGATTGATTTGATTCACGCGATGGGAGATCGCAGTGAATCGCGGCGACGCGATTTGACCGGCGACGGGCGCGTCGACGTGACCGACTTGCGAGCAGCGCTATTGCGAATGGGCGGCGGGCTGCCCAACGCGGAGCCCCAGCGGCCCGGGTCTGCTGCGCCGCAAGCGGCGGTGGATGTGGTGTTTGAACGTCTCGGCGCGCCTGCGCCGTCACCTCAGGCCAACGTCGTGAGCAGTTCGCTCGCGAGCGACGATCGCCCTCCTCGCCGCGAAACCGCCGCCTTCCGGCGGAGGCTGGGGCGAGGGATTTCTGACGGGCGTGTTACCACGGACGACGATCTTACGGCGATTCGGACGTGGTGAGGACGATGAACGCCGCGCGGCGCAACCCCCCCGCCTTCCGGCGGAGGCTAGGGGTTTCTCGGAGGCAATCGTTGCGGAGCTTTTTGCGTCACTTTGCGCGACGTCGCTTGCACCGACGACGCCATGCCCCATAATCGACGTTGACTAAATCCCAAATCCCAAATCCCAAATCCCAAATGCTCTCCATCGCCTCGCACAACGGCCAGAAGGCTACTTCGGCGGCCTTTGATCTGCTCCAGCAAAAACGCCCGGCGCTGGAGGCGGCGGTCGAGGGGGCGACGCGGGTGGAGGATGACCCGGAGGAGCTGACGGTCGGTTATGGGGGATTGCCGAATGAGGACGGTGTGGTCGAACTGGACGCCGCGGTGATGGACGGGCCGACTCATCGTGGCGGAGCGGTGGCGGCGATGCGCAACATTCGCCACGCCACCCGGGTGGCGCGATTGGTCATGGAGCAGACCGACCGCGTGCTGTTGGCGGGCGAAGGGGCGCTGCGGTTCGCATTGGCCAACGGCTTCACGGAGGAGAATTTGCTGACCGACAAATCGCGCCGCATGTGGCTACACTGGAAACGCTCGCGCAGCGAAAACGACGACTGGATCACGCCCGGCAAAGAAGATGCCGATCTCGACTTGGAGACGTATTTCAAACAGCAATTCTTTCGCCCGACCGGCACCGTTCATGTTGCGGCGCTCGACCATGCGGGCGATTTGGCCTGCGCCACCAGCACCAGCGGACACGCCTTCAAGATGGCCGGCCGCGTGGGCGATTCGCCAATCCTGGGCGCCGGGCTGTATGTCGACAACGCGGTCGGCAGCTGCGGCAGCATCGGCCACGGCGAAGCGAATCTGGAAAACTGCTCGAGCTTTCTCGGCGTCGAATTGATGCGATCCGGCATGTCGCCCGAGGAGGCCGGCCTGGAGGTGCTCCGCCGGGTCGCCGCCAATGCCCACCCTCGCCAGCGCGACGAGCAAGGCCGCGCGAAGTTCCACTTGCAACTCTTTCTGCTCGACCCCGACGGCCGCCGCGCCGGCGTCTCGATGTGGGATGGCCGGCAATTCGCGGTCAGCGACTCAGGCGGAACGCGGCTCGAAGACTGCACGCCGCTGCAGGTGCGGTCGGAATGATGGAACTTCGCCGGCATCGCATGTAGGATAAGGACGTCAACACTTTCGTTCCCCAATCGAGATGCCCCGATGAGAAACCTCTCCACGATATCCGTTGCGCCGGCCTCGCTGCTGACGTTCCTTTTCGCTTGCGGATTAGCCGCAACATCCCTCGCCGCCGAAAAGAAGACCAAGCGGCCAGACCCCGCGCTGCTCTCGATCGAACGAATTTACGGGAAGAAAGAGTTCGAGTCGAAACATTACTCGGCCCGCTGGCTCGATGACGGCTCGTCCTACACACGGCTGGAAGACTCCAAATCCCCGGGCGGCGGACGAGACATCGTGCGTTATGACGCGCAGAGCGGCGAGCGCGAAACCATGGTGCCGGCCGCTCATCTGCTGCCGCCGGGCGAGAAGGAGCCGCTCTCGATCGACGGCTATCAATGGTCGGCCGACATGTCGAAGCTGCTGATCTACACCAATTCCAAGCGCGTCTGGCGGAAGAAATCCCGCGGCGATTATTGGGTGCTCGATCGATCGAGCCGGGAACTGCGAAAGCTCGGCGGCGAGGCGAACCCGGCCACCTTGCAATTCGCCAAGTTCTCGCCCGACGGGTCGAAGGTGGCCTACGTTCGCGAGCGGAACATCTACGTCGAAGACTTGCGCGAGCGGACAATCAAGGCGCTGACGACGGGTGGCGGTGATGTACTAATCAACGGTACGTTCGATTGGGTTTACGAGGAGGAATTGTCCCTGCGCGACGGATTCCGCTGGAGCCCCGACGGTGAGCGCATCGCTTACTGGCAGCTCGACACCTCCGGCGTGCGGAAGTTCACGCTGATCAACAACACCGCTGGCCCGTATCCTAAATTGACGCGATTTTGCTATCCCAAGGTCGGCGAGAAAAACTCGGCCGGCCGAATCGGCGTGGTTGGCACCGCGGGCGGTGCAACCCGCTGGATGAACGTGCCGGGCGATCCACGGAACCACTACATCGCGCGGATGGATTTCTCAGAGCACGACGGTCAGATCGTCTTGCAGCAGCTCAACCGGCTGCAAAATACCATTCGGCTGATGAGGGCCGATCCAAAGACCGGACGAGTGAAAACGATTCTGACTGACCGCGACGATGCCTGGGTGCGGCCGGTGCGCGAGATGGAGTGGCTCAACAAAGGCAAGCAGTTCACCTGGGTCAGCGAGCGCGACGGTTGGCGACACGTTTACCTGGCTTCGCCCGGCGGCGAGCCGAAGTTGGTGACGCCGGGTAAGTTCGACGCGATTGCGCTGTCGCACGTCGATGAGAAGCGGCGTTGGCTGTATTACATCGCCTCGCCGGATACACCGACGCAGCGGTATTTGTTTCGCGTGCGGCTCGACGGCACGAAGAGCGAGCGGATAACGCCCACCGATCAGCCGGGCACGCATCGCTACGACATCTCGCCCGACGGGAATTGGGCGATCCACTCCTACTCGACGATCAACACGCCGCCGGTGACCGACATCGTCGCGTTGCCGGGACACAAAGTGGTCCGCGTATTGGAAGATAACGAGAAGCTGCGAGAGAAAGTCGCCAAGCTCGCTCGGGCGCCGATCGAACTATTCCGCGTCGATATCGGCGGCGGAGTGCTGCTCGACGCGTATTGCATCAAGCCGCCGAAGATGGATGCGAGCAAGAAATACCCGCTGTTGGTTTACGTCTACGGCGAGCCGGGCGGACAGACGGTGCGCGACACCTGGAGCGGCGGCGCGCTGTGGCATCAGATGCTGGCCCAGCAGGGATATATCGTGATGAGCTTCGACAATCGCGGCACCAACGCCCCGCGCGGCCGGGCCTGGCGCAAGTTCATCCACCGCAACATCGGCGTGCTGGCCCCCAAGGATCAAGCGGCGGCCGTGCGGGCCGTGATCGCCAAGCGGCCGTACATCGATGCCGAGCGAATCGGCATCTGGGGCGCCAGCGGCGGCGGGTCGATGAGCCTCAACGCGATCTTCAAGTATCCCGATCTATATCACACGGCCGTCGCTATCGCCTCCGTGCCTGTTCAGCGATACTACGACACGATTTACCAAGAACGCTACATGGGTCTGCCGGCCGACAACGTCGAGGGCTTCCGCGACGGCTCGCCGATCAACTTCGCCAAGCAGCTCCAGGGCAATCTACTCATCATCCACGGCACGGGCGACGACAACTGTCATTACCAGGGCGCCGAGGCGCTCATCAACGAACTGATCCGCCACAACCGGCCCTTCAGCATGATGGCCTACCCCAATCGCACCCACGCCCTGCGCGAAGGCGTCAATACGCGCAGGCATCTCAAGGAGTTGATGACGCGATATCTGCAATCGAACCTGCCGCCGGGGCCGCGGGAGCGATGAGGTCGAGAAGGAGACGATAGGTATGACGGACGAAATCAAAGCACCCCGCTTTCGATTCAACCTGCGGCATGTGTTCTACGCTGTTAGCGGGTTGTGCGTCGTCTGCGCCGTAACTGCGCCCGTAGGTATACGAGGCGTCGTAATCTACGTCGGCACGCTGGCGGCCGTGGCGAACTACTTGGGGGCGTGGTCGTACTTTCAAGCGCACAGTCGTCGGCATTGGGTCTGGCCGTGCGTGCTGCTCGTTTTCGCTGTGTCGTTGTTCTTGCCGGCCTTTGAGGTACCGGTGGTGGGCGCGATTCCTGGCTGCCTCGTCGCGGTTGTGGCCCCCCTGATGGCGGTTAGTGGCGCCCTGATGATTGTCGGAGAGGCATTCGAGGGATACATCGACCCTGCGGCTGGAACCGTGGTTGTCCTTCTGCTGGTGTCCGTCGGGCAAGTCGGATTTCTGCTCTACTTCGCGGCGCAGCTCCGCGGTCACAAGTTCACTTTCAAGCTGGCCCATCGGCTCCTGATTCTGGGGAACGCCGCCGCTTGGTGTTGGCTGGTTTACTTTTCGATTGAATACAGCAGCGAACGCGAATCGGTTCTCGTCGGATACTATGTTTGGTGCGCCAGCATGATGATCGCCATGAATACCACCCGTATCGATACCGTCCGGTTTCTGCTGTTGATCGGCGTCACCACAGTGTTTATGGTCCAGTTTCTGGTACTTCGAGCCATCGCGTAGTCCCGTCCGGACGCCACCCTAAAACAACGGCTCGATCGGCTTATGACCATCAACCATGCGGACCAGATCGGCCGGCATGCCTTGGGCGATCCGTGCAGCGACCTTGGCCTTAACGGCATCAATGTCCAGCGGTTTGCCCTCACCGCGCTCGAGTTGCTCGATACCCACGTTGACGTCGATGATGAGTTGCTCGCGCCGTTTCAGCAGCTCGACTGCTTTATCGAGTGCTTCGCCACGATTGTCGTAGGTACCGACGGAAACAACGTGCTGAATGAATTGCTCGCTCTGGGGCGACATGTCGCTGCTCATGTAATCACCTCCGGCGTTTGGCAGTACCTGCCGCGAATAAATGACAAATGACAAATGACAAATCGTAGGCCGGGCCGATCCATCACAACTCAATCAAGGCTGCGGTGGTTTTTCACCGTCATGCAGAGCATGACCTACGCAAACCTAAAACAACGCCTCAATCGGCTTCTGACCATCGACCAGCCGGATCAGATCGGCGGGCATGCCTTGGGCGATGCGCAGTTTGCCGGGGTCCAGAAGCGTGTGCATCACGGTGGCCAGCAGATGCGAGGTGGAGATCGGCTCGGTGGCCGGGCGGCTGTTGTCGCGAGCCGAGCGGCCGATGACTTGGCCCATCTTTAGCCCGCCGCCGATCAACGCCAGCGTGCAGAGGTTGGCCCAATGGTCGCGCCCGCCGCGGCCGTTGATCTTTGGCGTGCGGCCGAAATCGCCGGTCAGAACGACCAGCACCTTGTCGCTCATGCGGCGATCTTCCAGGTCTTCCAGAAACGCCGAGAGCGCCTTGTCCAGCGGGCGGCCGAGCATCTCCATGCCGGTGGCCACGCCGGGGTTATTGCCGTCGGCGTGCATGTCCCAGCCGGCGCTCTGCACGGTCACGAAGCCGGCGCCGGCCTCGATCAAGCGGCGGGTCATCAGCAGTTGACGTCCCAGGATCGACGGCTGGAACACTTTGTGCCCACACATGAACTTGCTGGTGTCGTAACGCTCGATCAGCTTGGGGTCTTCGCCGTCGATTCCAAACGCCTTGCTCGCGGCGCCGGTGACCAAATCGACCGCTTGTTGCATGAAGCGGTCGGGCGATTGCGTCGTGTCTCGGCTATCGATGCCGCGTTTCAGTTCGTCGAGCTTCCCCAGCAGATAGCGGCGATCGGCCAGCCGGTCGGGCGGAATGTTGAGTTTCATGTTGGCCATCGCCGTGCCGCCGCCGTCGGGCGAAAACGGCGCGAAGGTCGGCCCCAGCGAGCCGGCCCGCGAGCCGGTCATCACGCGGCCGAATTCCTTGCGGTATTGGCCGTCTTTGTGCGGCGCCATCAACAGGCAATAGGTCGGCATGCCGGTCTCGGGATGATTGCCGCCGCGGAGCCGCGCATAGAGCGAACCCAGGCTAAAGCCCTGCTTGCCCTGGCCGTTGGGATCGGTCCCGCCGGTGAGCACGTGGCTGATCGCCTGGCCGTGGCTGCCGACCGGATGTCGAAACGAGCGAATGATGGCCATCTTCTTGGCATGGCGGGCCAACAGCGGAAAGGTGCCGCCGAACGTCACGCCGGGAATCGTCGTTTTCACTTCGCCCGTGACGCTGTAATAAGGCGCCGGGGCATCCATGTTGGGGTTGAACGTCTCGATGTGGCTGGCCCCACCCCCCAGGAAAATCATCACCACGGCCTTGTCACGAACGAAGTCGGCCCCGGCGGCCGCGGCCTGTGCCTTGACGTGCAGCAGCCCCGGCAGCGAAAGCCCACCCAGTCCCAGTGTGCCGGCCTGGATGAAGTCGCGCCGGGAGAGCCCCTCGCAGTCTCGTCGTCCGCGTCCGCTGTAAATGGTGAGCATGGAGAACTCCTGGAAACGTCCGTTCTGAAGTGTCCGCGATTATACCTGGAATCGGCCGAAAGAATCAACCAGTTTTTATGCGTTTTATGATTCGGCATATCTTCGCCGGTTAGCCGCGGGAGTAGGCCGCCGGCGCATTCGTTTTGCAAACCCGACACGCTCATTTTCGCATAATTCGGCTCCCGCAAATCGCCAACCCGTTACGCCCCAACCACTTCCGCAATTCGCCAATCTGCTTTTTGTCGGTCAAATCAACATAACCCCGCTGCCCAAGCCAACTTCCGAACCGCCACATCTCCCGTCAACCCATCTGCAAAATTCCCCCGTAGGCCGCCGGCTTGCCGCGGCGCATTCGCTGGGTACTTGCCTGCCGAGCGGACAGGGCGAAAATGTGAATGGCCATGGCGCAGGGCCAAAAGTTCATCGGCCGCGGCACCGGCTCCCGTTCAGCGATCGAGTTTGAAACCGAAGGAATCGACATGGCCCATCAACTGGAAAATGAAAGATCCTTGGTCTTTTCCTATTTGCTGCTCAGAAGAGCCATCGGGGTTCTGGGAGTCGCGTTCCCCTTCGTCCTCGCGTTGGGCGCGCAGATCTTTTTTCAGACGGGCCTACGAAATTCCGTTAGCAGCTATTACCATACCGGCATGCGTGATGTGTTCGTCGGAACGCTGTGCGCCATTGGTGTGTTTTTGCTTTCTTATAAAGGTCGTCAACGTCGCGATGACATTGCCGGCAATCTAGGTTGCCTGTTCGCCGTTGGTACCGCGCTGTTTCCAGTCGCGGCTGAGGGTGACGTCACAAAAAGTGCCATTCTCATCGGATATTTTCACCAAGGCTTTGCCGCGCTGTTCTTCTTGACGCTCATTTATTTCTCACTTTTCTTGTTCACGAAAAAAGACCCGACCAAGTCACCCTCCAAAAGAAAACGGCAGAGAAACAGAATCTATATTGCCTGCGGCTGCATCATGGTCGTTTGCATCGCGCTAATTGCCCTCTACAAGTATCCGCAACCTGGCATGCCGGCGATTCCCGAGAGTTATCATCCCGTATTTTGGTTGGAAACGATCGCCGTCGTGGCCTTTGGTATTTCCTGGTGTACCAAAGGCCAGGCGATTCTGAAGGATCAGCTTTAGCGCGCCGCGTGTAACGGCCGAATCGCCCCGAATGTGAGTCAGTGGCGCGCATGCACTGAAAGTCTCTGCCTCACCGGGCGTATCATTATACCATCGCGGTATAACATGCTCTCTTGTCGGTCTGCACAACACGTCGCAGTAGGCGCAGTTTAACACAGGGCACCAATCTATTTCTTCAGGAGGTCACGCACCAAATCCGTTTGCTTGGACAATCTCCAGCGGCGGTAGGTTCGCACGTGCGCACTCGAAAAGGAAGGGAGAAATTGTTATCGTCGGTGGTCCCAGGCATAAATGCCTGGACTAGTTAAAAGATCCCGTAGGTTATGCGTGCTCGCGGGACAAATTGAGTTCGAGCAGCCGCTCTAGGATTTGCTCGTCGGTTAGGTCGTGGGGCCAGGCGTAGGCGGCGGCGACGGCTTGGTACTAGGCGTTGGTGGGCCAGGTCGAGCCAGGTGGGGCGCTCGTTGTAGAGGTTCGTTAGGGTGCGCTTCTTGAGCGCCTTGGCACACTCTTCGTCGCGGGGCAGCAGGCGCGGATAGCGGACGGTGCCGATGCCGCGCCCGTCGGGCTCGGTCACGTAGCGTGCCCACGGGCCGTCGGCCGAGCCGGGAAACTCCAGCACGCGAACCGCGACGCAGTTCCACCCCGTAGCTCGGGGTCGCGCAGCGCAATCGCGGGTCCACTCTCGCGTTGCGGCGGCTAATGGGCTGGGCGGCGATGCGCCCGAACAGAAGATTCGGCGACGCCAAATCCAGGGGAGGCGATTCGCGTCTGGAATGCTCTCCAACCGAAAACGCTGATGGCCAAGCCGCCCAATAACATGCCCGACAGCGTTTCGAGAAAGCAGTACGTCAATACTCGCATGCGTATCCGCTCCAACATTGGAACAATTACCTCGCTTGCAAGCACATGGTCTGAAACGAGATAAATGTTCGTCAGCGGGAAAAATCTTCGCCTATCAAGTTCTTTTTGAATCAACGAAAAGGAACTTTCGTTTTCAATTCTGTGAATCAGGTGGCCAATCTCTAACTCGAAAAAAAAGACGAAATTGTTCTTCACTTTCAGATCGTCAAACAACTGTCTCGTACGAGCGCGTAACTCCAAAAGGTCTTGTCGGAGAAGTTGTACGCGGACGACCGACCAACACGCATATGCAACGGTGCTCGCCAACAAAAACACCCCTGCCGCAATAATGATGAGTGGTTCGAGCATTACAATTTTGGTTTTGCCCTCTCGTCGTATTTCTTGTTGATCTGATTCAACATCCGAGTCCGAATTCTCAGGTAAACCGTAAAGATTACGACGACCGTACCTGTAGGCCCACAGATTGCAAGCGTCAGGATTAGCCACGGCGGTTGCTCAACAATTCTGACTGCTGCCATACAAATAATCGCAAGTGCAATTACAATAAAAAAGCAAATGATGAATACTCGAATCGTCCGTTGTCGCTCGGCAATGTTCGTTTTGGTCACGTCCGCTTCGGTTTCAAGTCGAATGGCCTCCTTTTCTAGTTCCGCCACTAACTCCGGCGGCAAGTCGTCTTCTACGTTATCGGCCATGTTGATGATTCAGCGCAATGATACGCGAGAAAACGTGAAAAAGCTTCCGCCATTGTCACATGCCGCGACAGGCTTGCCAATAGGTCAAATTGAAAAATCGACGCTGGGCTGCATTGGCCAGCACGTTGCAAGCCCACACTGTCCGCCATACGCTGATCGCCATCGGACGGGTGCGCCGGGTGCCACTGATGCGTTATGCTAAAGCATAACCTACGTCTCACGCGTGCTCGCGGGAGAGGTTGAGTTCGAGGAGCTTTTCTAGGATTTGTTCGTCGGTTAGGTCGTGGGGCCAGGCGTAGGCGGCGGCGACGGCTTGGTCTAGGCGGCGGTGGGCCAGGTCGAGCCAGGTGGGGCGCTCGTTGTAGAGGTTGGTTAGTTTTACTGTCCCAACTAATGTTTTTGTTTCAACCTAGTTGGTGGTAAGCGGTTACGTGCTTTGTAGTGATAGAACCTCGCCTCTTCGTTTCGCACCAATCGGCGGGTTTTGTTCTTGGCAATTTTCTCTACGGTGTCGCATTGGTAGGCGGTCCGTAACAACATCGCAATCCCATCGCGGATCTGCGGAACGGTTATGGCGGGTGTGTATTTTTTTTCCCCGATGTGTTTCCGACACTAAAAACCAGGTAGCGATCAGCGCGAGAATTTGATGGTGATGCCAACCCCGCCAATTGCGAACTTCATAGTCCGACAATCCTGCTTCGCTTTTACCGTACTTGATTGCCGCTTCGATACAATGCGCGGCCACAGCCACTCGTGCAAACTCTTTCAGCGGGGTGTTGCTCGGCGCATTCGACAAGTAGTAGTCATACTTCGTAGCGCCGTCCTCGTCCAAACATCGAATGATGACCAGCATTTCGTCGTACTGCATCATGCGTCGTTTGATTTTCGCTTGAACACGACAGGCTACGAGTTCGATTTCGATCGGTCCTTTTTCTGCATCACGGACTTTGATACGAGTCCACCCGTTCGCGTCAACCTCATCTCGCCATTGGTGAGCTTGGACGAAGGGAGTCTTCGGATTCGAGCCGTGACCGCCATAAGATGGCGGTGTCGCTTCCAAGTCGCGAATCGCAGTGTTGCTGGGAACGGCCAGCAGGTAGTGTTCGTTTCGATCGTTCAAATCCCTGCGAAACGCGGTCGTTCTGCCCATTTCGTCATCGCCGGCGACCCACCCGTGAGGCAACAAGTGGCCTTGTTCATCAAGCATCTCCAAAGCCTGCGCGTGACGAGTTTGAAAACGAACGCCTTTGGGTATCCCGGCAGCTTTCATCCGTTTACGATCGCGGGTCCACTCTTCGGGAAGATACAAACGGGTATTGACCAACACATGATCCAATCGAGAAACGTATCCCATGTAGACCGCGACCTGGCAGTTGTCGATCTTGCCCAAGCGTCCGCTCCATTGACGAGCGACACCCACGGATTGCTTTCCTTTTTTGGCAAAGGCCGATGGATCGAACACAATCACTCCGTCGGATTCACCGATTTCACGACCCACTTGACTTGCCAGCTCGGTAAACAACGGCTGAGGGTCCCACTGGGCGCCGCCGATGAAGTGTTGCAAGTTACGGCGGTCTTGATCGTGCCGATACGCGATCGACTCAACATTCTTTCTCTTCAGGTCCGAAACCAAACCCGAAACGTAGTCCGAAGCATGTTCGCGTTGCGCCGAAAGCCTCAACAAATCAGCAAACGGTTGAAGGAACTTTTTCATACGTTCTTCCACTCCACGAAACACTTCGGGCGAAACCTCACACTCTGCTAGCATCTCTTGCTTGCGGACTTCAAAACGTCGATCCATGACAATTCTCCTGAAGGATTCCATTCCCCAGAAGTCTAAATACCAAAACGACTTAAGTGACAACAGACGACTTTGGACAGTAAAAGTAGATGCCCCGCGATGCTCCGAAAATGTCGTCGACGTCCATCACGATCGACATCGTCGGCAGGGCCATCAGTGAGTCGGCGATCACCGCGCGGGCCTCGGCAAGCGTGAAGTCGGCGTTGCCGGCGATCAGTTTGATGCTCGCCGGGTCTTGGTCGAGGCCCCAGTCGGTAAACGTGCCGCCCCAGGTCGACGGAAATCCATCCGGCGGCGTGCTCGACTGGTTCAGCACGTCGTCTAAGAAGATGTAAGTGTGCGTGTCGATGTTGGTGGGAATAAAGCCGGGTTTGAAAGCGGCGGTCCGCAGGGTGGTCGTGCGATTGACGTGAAGCGGCGTGTCGTAGGCCCGGCCGTTGACGATCGCGCCGGCGTCGTCGACCTGCGGGGCGCTGCCGTCGGTCGTGTAGACGATCGCTGCTCCGAACGTGGTGGTGGTGATTTCCACGTTGAACGCCTCGGCCGCCGAGCGGAAGATGCCGCGGTCGACGCTCATCTGCGTGTCGGCCACGAAACCGT
Source organism: Planctomycetota bacterium (assembly GCA_022564995.1). GTDB lineage: Bacteria > Planctomycetota > Planctomycetia > Pirellulales > JADFKK01 > JADFKK01. The sequence goes on from JADFKK010000109.1 coordinate 24,162, forward strand.
CGAAGCCGCCCGTGTTGAGCTCGCCGGGCGTCGGCGAATCAAAGTACCGCAGCCGGTCGCCGATCTGCTCGCCGAACAACTCCGGCAAAATCAAAAAGTCGTCGTCGTCGGCCGACT